>DATLHD010000198.1:0-11638 GCA_035540075.1 Gemmatimonadales bacterium | reverse complement strand
CGCCTTGGAGCCGCATGGGCTCGCTCTTCCCCGGCGGCAGGAACAGCATGTCGCCGTTGCCGAGCAGCGCCTCCGCGCCGTTCTGATCGAGGATGGTCCGGCTGTCCACTTTGGACGCCACCCGAAACGCGATCCGGCTGGGGAAGTTGGCCTTGATGAGGCCGGTGATCACGTTCACCGAAGGGCGCTGGGTCGCGAGGATCAGATGGATGCCGATGGCGCGGGCCTTCTGGGCCAGCATCGCGAGCGGCGTCTCCACCTCCGCCTGCACCGTCATCATGAGGTCCGCCAGCTCGTCGATCACGATGACGATCATAGGGAGAACGCCGTCCGTGTAATTCTCCTCCGCCGGCGGCTCGGGCGGCGTGTCCGCCGGCTCCGCGCTGATCGTCACCAGCGTCGGCTTGGGACGGGACGGGTGCCGGAGCGGCTTCCCTTCCTCGACCTTGCGATTGAAGTCGGCCAGGTTGCGCGCGCCGTTCGCCTGGAGCAGCTCGTAGCGGCGGTTCATCTCGAACACCGCCCACTTGAGCATGGACGCGGCGTCGTGGTTGTTGGTCACCACCTTGTGCCGGAGATGGGGGAGCGCGTTGTACATCGTGAGCTCCACCATCTTGGGGTCCACCATCAGGAGCCGCAGCTCGCGCGGCGGGTGGCGGTAGATCAGGCTGGTGATGATGGTGTTGATGGTGACCGACTTGCCGGTGCCCGTGGCGCCGGCGATGAGGAGGTGCGGCATCTTGGCCAGGTCCGCCACGATCGCCTTGCCCTCGAGGTCGCGGCCCAGCGCGATCGGAAGCGCGGCGCGTCCCCGCGCCCGCTCCCACTCCGCCGCCTCCAGCAGCTCGCGGAGCGTAACCATGCGTGCTGTCGGGTTCGGCACTTCGACGCCCACGGCGCCCTTGCCCGGAATCGGCGCCACGCGGATGGAGGGCGCCCGCATGGACATGGCCAGGTCGTCCGCCAGGGCGACGATGCGGCCCGCTTTCACGCCGGCTCCCGGCACCACCTCGAACTGCGTCACCACCGGCCCGGTCGTCCGCCCCGAGATCTGTCCTTCGACCTTGAAGGTCCGGAGGGTCTCGAGCAGCGACTGACCCAGCCGGTCCAGCTGCGCCTCCCCGGCGTCGATGTCCTCGCGGGCGGGAGCCGTGAGCAGGTCCAGGGGGGGAGTGTCGGACTCCTCGGCCGGGGCGGCGAGCGATGCCGGCTCGGGCTTGCGGTCCTTCTTGCGGGCCTTCACCGCCGAAACTTCGGGCGGACGGGCGGACGGGCGGACGGGCGGAAGCGTCGCTACACCGGACTCGTCGTCGTCCTCGAGGGGGACAGCCCTTGCCTGCTTCTTGCGCTTCTCCCCCTGGAGCACGATTGGTTCCGCCTGTCCGCCCGTCCGCCCGTCCGCCTTACCCGCCTCCAGCCGCTGCAGCGGGTGCCACGCGAACGTCACCAGCGTGAGCGCGGACAGCGCGAGAAAGCCGAGCAGCACGGCGCCGGCCACCCCGATCTTGCCGGAGATGACCTGCGCCAGGAATCCCGGCACCAGCCCTACCATCCGGGCCGCGAACCCGCGATGACCCACGTCCGCGTCGAGATCGGCAGGGCTCACGTCGCTCAGCACGCCCACGACGTAGGGCACCAGGACGCTCAGACCCACGATGAGGATCGCGGAGCGCTTCATGTCCAGGCCGCCCAGCCGGTCGAAGCCCGCGAGCGCGAGGCCGATGCCGAGCAGTGGAATGCCCAGGGCGCCCGCGCCGAGCAGCTGCCAGAGCGCGTATCCGACATAGCCGCCGACCGGCCCGGTGATCTTCACCGGCAGCAGTGTGAGGCCGAGGAAGAGCCCCGCCACCAGCGCGGTCAGCGCGGCCAGCCGGCGCCGCCGGCCGCCGGCGCCGGTCGAGAGCATCGGTGCGCCCGGCGCGGTCATACCGGCACCGCGGCGAGGGTGACCCGCCGGTCGTGGAAGGTGGGGAGCACGGGATAGGCGTCGAGTCGTGCCGCGTCCGCCACGTCATCGGCGAAGCCGAGTCGGATGAGCTCGCGTCCGGCGCGGCTGCGGCGCAGCGGTCGCTCCCACCGCTCGCCGTAGCGGCGCACGAGGTCCAGGCTGGCGAGCGCGGCATCGTTGAGACCGCGTCGCTTCACCGATCCGCCGAGCACCGCCGCGACGAGGCGGCCGGCGGCGTAGCCGTCGTCCAGCGAGAACGCGTTGTCGCGGCCGGCGCACACCACCAGGACCGCGCCGTCCTGCTCCAGCGTCTCCCGCGCCCGCTCCGCCGCGAGGCTCAGGTTTCCGGCGCAGGTGGGATGCACCGCGGACGCCCCCTGGCAGACGAGCAATGCCCTGGTGCCGTTGGTGGTGTTGACGACGAGGGTGCGACCGCGCACGGCGGCCTCGGTCATCTCCAGCGGGCTGTTGCCCAGGTGGAACCCCTCGATTCGCACGCAGTTCTTCTCGCCCGCGAGGCGCACGTCGTCGCTGGCGAGCGTCTGCGCCAGCTTGAGCGCTTCTTCGGTGGAGGCCACCGGCAGGATCGCCCGCGCCCCGTTGTTCAGCGCGGCGCACATGGAGGTGGTGGCCCGGAGGATGTCGATCACGAACACCGTCCGGCCCTGGACCTCCGCGAGCGTCAGGCCGGCCGGGGTGAACACGACGTCGAGCCTCATACCTCTGGAGGACGAAGCAGGTGCGACTCCCGCTCCAGAAAGCGGGTGTCCACCTTCCCGGCGACGAAGTCCGGGTGGCGGATCACCCGGGCGAGGAACGGGATCGTGGTGGTGATGCCTTCCAGGATGAAGCTGTCCAGCGCCTGGCCCATCCGGGTCAGGGCTTCCTCCCGGTCGTTCCCATGGACGATGACCTTGGCGAGCAGCGAGTCATAGTAGGGCGGCACCGTGTAGCCGGCGTACACGTGGGTGTCAACCCGGACGCCGGGCCCGCCCGGCGGGTGATACGCGGTGATGATTCCCGGTGACGGCTGGAACCCGCGATAGGGATCCTCCGCGTTGATCCGGCACTCGATCGCGTGGCCCCGCAGCCGGCGGCCGTCCCCCTGGAAGCTGATGTGCTCCCCCGCCGCCACCCGGATCTGCTCCTTCACCAGGTCGAAGCTGGTGACCATCTCGGTCACCGGATGCTCCACCTGGATCCGGGTGTTCATCTCCATGAAGTAGAAGCTGCCGTCGGTATCGAGCAGGAACTCGATCGTGCCCGCGCCGATGTACCCGATGTTCGACGCCAGGGCGACCGCGGCCAGGCCCATCCGCTCGCGCAGATCGCTATCGAGTGCGGGGCTCGGACTCTCCTCGATCAGCTTCTGGTGCCGTCGCTGCACCGAGCAGTCTCGCTCGCCGAGGTGGACGACCTTCCCGAAGCAGTCGCCCATGACCTGGATCTCGACATGCCGCGGCTGCTGCAGGTACTTCTCCACGTACACCGAGCCGTCGCCGAAGGCGGCCAGCGCCTCGTTCTGCGCCAGCCCGAACGACTGGGCGAACTGCTCGGCATCCAGCGCGATCCGCATTCCCTTCCCGCCCCCGCCGGCCGTGGCCTTGATGATCACCGGAAAGCCGAGGCTCTCCGCGAAGGCGAGGGCCTCGTCCGGGTCCTCGATCGTGCCGGGCGAGCCGGGCACCGTGG
The DNA here is from genome assembly GCA_035540075.1 of Gemmatimonadales bacterium. Classification (GTDB taxonomy): domain Bacteria; phylum Gemmatimonadota; class Gemmatimonadetes; order Gemmatimonadales; family GWC2-71-9; genus CAVVWJ01. Next base: position 7,998 of record DATLHD010000198.1, on the reverse strand, counting down.
AGACGCCGACTTCCTGGGCCAGCCGGCGGGCGGTCGCCTTGTCGCCCATCTGGCGGATCTGGTCGCCGGTGGGGCCGATGAAGGTGATGTTCGAGGCGCGGCAGGTGTCGGCGAACTCCGCGTTTTCCGCCAGGAAGCCGTATCCCGGATGGATCGCGTCGGCGCCGGTGATCTCCGCGGCGGCGATGATGCTGGGGATCCGCAGGTAGGACAGCCGGCCGGGGGCGGGGCCGATGCAGACGTCGTCGGCGGCGAAGCGGACGTGGAGCGACTCCCGGTCCGCCTCGCTGTACACCGCCACCGTCTCGATGCCCAGCTCACGGCACGCCCGTATCACCCGGAGGGCGATCTCGCCGCGATTGGCGATCAGGACCTTCTTGAACATCAGGGCGTCAGGTCCATCGACTGCGCGACGCCCGGGTCACCGGTGATCCCGGCGAACTTCCGGTCGGACGCGGAGTCGACACCCGACACCCGGAGCGCGAACTCGTTCGGGTTGGACGAATAGAACAGCGCGCTCTCGTAGGAGATCATGCCGTCCTTGAACCACTTCATCAGGGACTGGTCGAACGACTGCATGCCGTACGAGACCCCGCCCTCGGCGATCAGGTCGGGAATGCTCAGCGCCTTCTCGATGTCCCGCATGTTGTCGGCCACCGCCGCGCTGTTGATCAGCACCTCCGCGGCCGGCACCCTTCCCCGGCCGTCCGCGCGTGGCACCAGCCGGAGCGAGACCACCGCCTGGAGCGCGGTGGCGAGCAGCATCCGGATCTCCTGGTGCTGGTACGGCGGATAGAAGGAAATGACGCGGTTGAGCGTCTGGGTCGCGTCGGTGGTATGCAGCGTGGAGAAGACCAGGTGGCCCGTGTCGGCCGCCTTGAGCGCGGTGTCCAGGGTCTCCAAGTCGCGGATCTCGCCGATCAGGATCACGTCCGGGTCCTGTCGGAGCACGTGCCGGAGCGCCGAGCCGAACGACAGAGTGTCACTCCCCACTTCGCGCTGGGAGATATTCGAGTGCACGTCCCGGTGGAGGAACTCGATCGGGTCCTCGATCGTGATGATGTTCACCCGCCGGTGCTGGTTCACGTGGTTGATCATCGAAGCGAGGGCGGTGGACTTGCCCGAGCCTGTGATGCCGGTGACCAGCACCAGGCCCCGCGGCTTGAGCGAGATCTCCTCCAGCACCGCGGGGAGGTATAGCTCGCGGACGGTCTTCACCTCGTAGGGGATGGCGCGGAAGGCGAAGGCGAGGGTACCCCGCTGCTGGTAGACGTTGGTCCGGAACCGACCCACCCCGGGCACGCCGATGGCGAAGTCCGCCTCCTTCTTCTCGGCGAACTCCTTGACCTGACGCGGGGTCATGACCTGCTCGGCCAGGGCCTTGAGGTCCTCGGGCTTGAGCGGCGGCATCTCCAGGCCGAGCAGCTCGCCGTTCACCCGCACCGTGGGCGGACGGCCCACCTTGAGCAGCAGGTCCGAGGCGTTGCGCTGCACCATCTGGCCGATGGTGTTCTTGAAATTGAAGGTCGAGGCCGAGGAGGCGCTCGACGCGGTCGGCTCAGCCATTGGGATCCACCCGGAAGAGGACCTGACCGAACTCCACCGGCTGGGCGTCCTCCACGCAGATCTCGCGGATCACACCGGCGATCTCGGCCTCGATCTCGTTCATGATCTTCATCGCTTCGATAATGCACACGGTCTGCCCGGAGGTGACGCGGCTGCCGACCTTCACGTAGGGATCCGCCCCCGGCTCCGGCGCCTTGTAGTAGGTCCCCACCATCGGCGACTTGATCTCCTTGAGCGCCGGCGCCGCCGGGGGTCGCGGCGCCTCGCGCGGCTCGGCCTCCGGGACGCCGACCACGGCCGGGACCGCGACCGCCTGCGGGTACGTGGCCATGGCCGAGGTCCGGGTGATCACGACCCCGGTGCCGAACCAGCCCTTGATCTCGATCGACCCGATCTCGGGCGACTCCCGCAGCAGCTGCGCCAGCCCCTTGACGTCCTTGAGCTCGATCGAGCGGATGCCGGGCACGTTCTGGAGCAGCTCCGCGAGCTGCTTCATCTCCTGTGGTGTCATAGCCCCGTTCGCCTCACGGCGCCGCGTCGGGCGGTCCGGATCACGTGAGCCTCCTCGAGTGGCCGGCGTCATTGGCTCCGTCGCGGCGCCGTGACCGGCGCCTGGGATGATGTGAGCGTGAGAAGCAGAGACATGTCCGGGCTATACCAGCTCGACCAGCTCAGTGCGCCCGTCGGAAAGCAGCTCCGGTCCCTCGTCGCCGAGATACAGGTCGTCCTCCAGCCGGACGCCGCCCCACCCGGGAAAATAGACACCCGGCTCGACCGTGACCACCGTGTGCGGCGGCACCGCCGCCTCGGAGGTCGCCGCCAGCCGCGGCGCCTCGTGCACTTCGAGGCCCAATCCGTGACCCAGCGAATGGCCGAACGCCCCGCCGAAGCCGCGGCCGGCGATGATCTCGCGCGCGAGCGCGTCAGCCTCCCGACCGGTCATGCCGGGGCGAAGGTGCGCCAGCGCGCGGCCCTGGGCGCAGCGCACCAGATCGTACATCGTGCGCTGCCGCTCGTCGGCACGTGCCCCCACCACCACCGTACGGGTGAGGTCGGCGCAGTACCCCGCGACCTGGGCGCCGAAGTCGAGCAGGAGCCACTCCCCCCGCTGGACGGCGCGGGGGCTGGTGCGGGCGTGCGGGAGCGCGGAGCGAGGGCCTGAGGCGACGATCGTAGGGAACGGGTGCCACTCGCTGCCACGCCTTCGGAGCGCGGCCTCGAGCGCAGCGCCGATCTCCTGCTCGGTCTGGCCCACCCGCACCGTCGGGAGCACCTCCGCCAGCGCACCCTGCGCCAGCTCCGCGGCGGAGCGGATCGCATCGACCTCCTCCGGCGACTTCACCGCCCTCAGTCGCTCCACCAGGTCGCTCGTCGGCACCACCCGGCTCCGGGTAAGCCCCGCGATCCGCTCCGCATCCTTTACCGTCACCGACTGCGCCTCGATGCCGATGGAGCCCTGTGGCAGCCCCGCCAGGATACGGGAGAGCCGGTTCCAGACGCTGGTCTGGTCCACCTCCACTCTCGCCGAGTCGCCCGCCTCCGCCGGCGCCTGCACCTCGTAGCGGAAGTCGGTCACCAGCACCGTCGCCTTGGCGTGCACCAGCAGCAGGGCGGCGGATCCGGTGAAGCCCGTCAGGTAGCGGATGTTGGGAAGATGGGTGACCAGCAGTCCATCCAGGCTCTCCGCCGCGATCGCCGCGCGGAGGGCCGCCTGCCGCTCCTCCCTTCGGTCAGCCGCCACGGAGACGCCCCACCAGTCCCTGGAGCGCGAGGAGATAGCTCTGGGCCCCGAAGCCGGCGACGAGACCGATCGCCAGGTCGGCGATGACCGAGTGCCGCCGCTCGGGCTCCCGGGCGAAGATGTTGGACAGGTGGAGCTCGACGAACGGAATCCGTACCGCCAGGACGGCATCGCGCAGCGCGAGGCTGGAATGGGTGAGCGCCGCCGCATTGATGAGCGCGCCATCTACGCGCCCGCGCAGCCCCTGTACCGCGTCCACCAGCGCACCCTCGTGGTTGGTCTGGAGCCACTCCAGATCCGCGCCCTGCGCCCGGGCCGCGTCGCGCACCATGCCCTCGATCTCCGGGAGCGTGGTGCGACCGTAGACCTCCGGCTCCCGCTGCCCCAGCAGGTTGAGGTTGGGGCCGTTGAGCACGGCGATCAGCATTCAGCGCTTCAGGTTCTGAAGCCAGGTGTGGAACTGGTCGAGGTCGTCGTTCTTGGGGTCCGGAGCCCTGGTGCCGCGCTGGGGGGGAGTGGCGCCGGGGGCGCCGAAGAAATCATCGAAGGAGACGCCGGTTCCGGCGCCAGAGGCCGGGACGGCGGGCGGCGTCCCGGAAGCTTCCTCCTCGCCGAACACGGAGCTCAATGAGAGTGCGTCGGCGGCGGGACGTGTCGGCGCGCCGCCGCCGCTCGGGGCCGGCGCCTGGCGCACCGCCGGTGGCGGCGACTGCGCGGGCGGCCGCGCCGTAAGAATGTCCTTGAAGAGCTGGGCCACTGGGCGGCCGCCGGTCTCGGTCGCGGCATAGGCGCGCTTCGGTGCCGCCGCCGGTGCGGCTGCCGGCGTAGGTGCGGGTTCCGGCTCCGCCAGTACGAGAGCCGGTTCCGGCTCAGGCTCCTGGGTCGTCAGGGCCGAGGCGAGCTCGGGCTCCCCGGCCGGCCCCTCGTTCCGACCCTCCCAGCCCACGATTTCCGGCTCCGGCAGGCTCTCGGGAACGGCCGAGGCATCGGGCTCCGCTATCGCCGAGTAGCTCTCCGCGGCCGGTGCGGGCAGTGGCGCGTCCTCCTCGAAGGGAGCCCGCTCGCCGCGCGGCTCCCTGGGGGAAAGCTCCAGCGACGCATCCGGGACCTGGAACTCGCTCCCACCCGAGCTCCGCAGGACGATGTCCTCGCTGGTCTCGACCCGGAACTCGGCGGGCAGCTCTTCAGGCACCTCCAGGTCGCGGCCAACGAGTCCGTCCAGCGGCTCGACCTCATCGTCGTAGCGCGCCGGCGGCTGGAACTGGATACCGGGGGGCTCCTCGAACGAGTCCAACAACGCGGAGGGCTCGAGATCGTCGACCCGAGACGGCGGGAGGTTGCTGATCTCGCTCGATTGCGAGACCCAGCCCACCGCGGGCTCGGCGACCGGCGGCTCGAAGCCCGGGCTCGGCTCGGCCGCGAGATCCCCGGCTCCGCCGTCGGACTCCTGCCCGGCGGGTGTGGTGATTTCCTCCCCCAGGACCGATTCCTCGCGGCTATCCGGCTTCGCCGAAGAGGCGACGTCCGCCTGGCGGCGCGAGGTTTCCACCCGTTGCAGCTGCTCCCGCGCCTCGTCGTTGCTCCGGTCGAGGGAGAGCAGGGTCTGCAGCCAGCGCTCGGCATCCTCGAACTTGAACAGACGCTCGCTGATGTCCGCGAGTGCCTTGAGCGCGATCACGTTCTCGCCGTCGAGGGCCAGCACGTGGAGGAAGGCGCGCTCCGCGGCGTGAGCGTCACCCAGGTCCAGATGACAGCGGCCGAGGACGATGCTCGCGGGGATGTAGTCGGGGTGAAGCGCCAGGCCCGGGCCGAGCAGGTCGAGTGCCCGTTGAACCTCGCCATTCTTCCGATGGACTTCGGCGAGCGGGGCGAAGGTGAGTCCCTGAGGGTTCTCGGCGTATCGGCGCTCGAGCTTCTCGATCTCGCTAAGTGCCATCCGGGTCCCGGGTTGTCACGGTGTGAATCGGTAGTCGGGGGACGACGGCCGCGTCGTTGTGGGGAGTCTGGGTGAGAGTAGCGAGCCGCTCCCTTGCTGTCAACTGGGTAAGCCCCGTAGCGCCTTGAGGTTCGGTCGCCTGGGACTTAAACTTCACGCCCTTGTTCCCATACCGGTCCGGAGCCGCGAGCAACCTCCCATGATGCAAACATTTCGCAACAGCGCGAAGGTGGCGGGCGCCATCTTCGCACTCCTGATGCTGATCTTCGTTCTCACCAGCGTGGACTGGTCGGGGCTCACCAAGAGCACCTCGGTCGGCAAGATCAACGGCCAAAGCGTCGACACCCGCACCTTCCAGGGGTTCGTGCAGCAGAGCATCGACAACCGCCAGCGCGATCTTCCCACCTCACTCACGCTGGAGGAGCGCCACCAGATCGAAGATCAGGTCTGGGAGGAGCTCATCCAGAACCGGGTGCTGGAGACCGAGTACGAGCGGCGGGGCATCTCCGTCTCCACCGACGAGATCGTCCAGGCCATCCGGAACTCGCCGCCGGCGGACTTCCGCAACGTTCCCGAGTTCCAGACCGACAGCCAGTTCGACATGAACAAGTACCAGCGCTGGCTCACCTCCAGCGTGGGCGCGCAGTATCTCCCGGCGCTGGAGGCGCAGTACCGCGACCAGCTGCGCCGCTCCAAGCTCCTCCGCGTGGTGGCGGCCGACATCTACCTGTCGGACGCTGCGCTCTGGGAGCAGTACCGTGACGAGAACGAACAGGTGAAGGTCGCGGTCACCGCGATCATCCCGCGCAACGCCGTCCCCGACTCCGCCGTCAAGCTGACGGACGAGGAGGTCACGGCGTACTACCGCTCGCACCAGGACGACTTCAAGCGGTCGCGCACGGCCTTCTTGAGCTTCGTGGCCCTTCCGCGGCTCACCAACGCCTCCGATACGGCGTTCGCGAAGGCGCGCGCCGACTCGGCGAAGGCCGCGATCCTGGCCGGGGAGCCGTTCGCGGACGTGGCGCGACGCGAGTCGTCCGACAGCGTGTCGGCCGCGGCAGGCGGGGACCTGGGCGAATGGACCAAGGGAAGCATGGATCCCGCGTTCGATTCGGCGGCGTTCGCGATGCCGCTCAAGAAGGTCTCCCAGCCGGTGCTCTCCCAGTTCGGCTTCCACATCATCGAGATCACCAGCCGGAAGGGGAACAAGGCGAAGGGCCGCCACATCCTCATCCCCATCGAGGTCGCCGGGGAGCATCGGGACCATCTCGACGCGGAGGCCGATTCGCTGGAGCGCCTCGCCGCCGAGCGGGAAGATCCGGCCGCGCTGGACACGGTATCGAAGGCGCTCTCGCTCCCCATCGGAGGAACCGGCGGCGTGCAGGAAGGCACCCGAGTGCAGGTCGGCAACCTGGTGGTGCCCGACGCCGGCGCCTGGGCCTTCGGCGGATCCAAGCCGGGCCACACCAGTCCGGTGATCGAGACCTCGTTCGCCTTCTACATCTTCCGGATCGACAGCGTCCAGCCCGCAGGAGTGCCACCCCTGGCCCAGGTCCGGCCGGCCGTGGAGTTCGCGCTCCGGAACGACAAGAAGAAGCAGCTCGTCAAGCCGAAGGCGGAGGAGTACCTCAAGCGGCTCGCCAACGGCGAATCCATGGCCGCGGCGGCCAAGGCGATGAACCTGCCGAACCGGGAATTCGGCCCGTTCAGCCGGGTGAACCCGCCCCTCACCGACCCCATGGTGGTGGGCACCGCGTTCGGACTGGAGAAGGGTCAGCGCAGCGGCCTGCTGGACACGCCCGACGGGATGTACGTGATGGAGTCGCTGGAGCGGGTGCCGGCGGATTCAGCGAAGTTCGTGAAGGAGCTGGACGAGTATCGCACCAAGATGATCGACATGGCCCGCCAGGCGCGGGTGCGTGGCTACCTGGCCGCGCTCCGGCAGTCCGCCAAGATCGTGGACAACCGGGCCCGGCTCCGGCAGCAACAGCAGGAAGCCGCCGAGACCCAGCAGCCGCCGGTCACCTGACCGGCGCTACTGCTGTGAGAGCCGCTTCGGCTCGCCGGAGGGCTTCGTCTCCTGGACGGGGTCTTCCGGCTGGCGGGGCGGCAGCGGGCGAGACTCTTCCTTACCCATGATCGCATCCTGGGTGTCCGAAAGGCTCCGCTTGAACTCGCGGATGCCCTTCCCGAGGGACGCGCCCACCTCCGGCAGCCGCTTGGCGCCGAACAGCAGTAGGACCACCAGCAGGATGATCAGGATCTCGGTGAAGCCGAGGTTGCCCACGGGAACCCCCTAGAAAAGCGACCGCGCGATCAGATAGGCCACGACCACGGCGATCAGGCTGAGCAGCGACACGTGCAGGGCGATGGGGCCCAACGTGAAGCTTATCACCAGGAGGTCGGCCGAGACAGGGCCGAACTGGGCATCCCAGCTCGTGGTGAAGAAGGTTCGGGCCGCGCTCTCGGGCATGGTCTGGCGCAGCAGCGCGGTCAGCGCCCCGCCGGTGATGAAGCCGGCGATCAGGACGCCGAGATAGAAGCCGGGCCGATGTGGTCCGCTCGCCATCAGCGCCTGCGGTCCACGACGTATGCGATACTGGCGCGGAGCGCATCACGCGCGGGCGAGCCCGGCAACCGGTCCAGCTCCTGGTCCGCCTGCTCGGCCAGCCGGAGCGCCCGCTCCCGCGCGTAGTCCAGCCCCCCCGCATCCGACACCGTCTCGACCACCGCATGGATCTGCGCGTCCGTGGGC
>DATLHD010000197.1:0-19301 GCA_035540075.1 Gemmatimonadales bacterium | reverse complement strand
AAGAGGCGTACCGGATCGGCCTGGTCAACCGGGTCGTGCCCGGGGACCGGCTGCTGGCGGAGAGCGAGAGCCTCCTCCGGACCATCCTGGAGAACGGGCCGCTCGCGGTGCGGGCCTGCCTGGAGGCGGTGGACGCCGGGCTCGATATCGGGATGGACGAGGCGCTGCTGCTGGAGGCGAATCTCTTCGGGCTGCTCTCCGGGACGGCGGACATGCGCGAGGGGACGGCGGCGTTCGGTGAGAAGCGGAAAGCCTCCTTCCGCGGGGAGTAGCGGTAGTGACGTAAGTCCAAACCCTGGACTGCATTTCGGCCCTTCACCCGACTATTTTTCTGCGATGCCCGGAAAGGTCGTATGGGGGGTCCTGATCGCGCTCCTGGCAGGGTGCGAGGAGCGTGAGCGCCTGGTGTTCGACCCAGTGCCGGTGGACCACGAAGGCCCCATCAGCCACATCGACCCGCCCTCGCGGGACACGACGCTGCTGGAGGGTGATGCCTTCGTAATCGGGGGCCTGAGCGTGGACCCGAGCGGGGTGGACACCCTCTACATCGAGGTCGAGGGCGCCAACCTGAGCTACTTGCCGCTCGACGGCGAGGGCCGGGACACGCTCCACTTCGCGATCACCCTGCCGACCCAGGGGCTGCGCGGCCGGACGATCACGGTCGGCGTGCACGGCGTGGATGTGATCGGCAACGTCGGACCTACGCTCACCCGCCGCTTCACGATCGACGCGATCGAGTAGTGCGGCTTCAGCGGTTGACGGCCCGTGGGTTCAGGAATCTGGCGGACCTCGACTGCGCCGTGCCGCCGCGCGGGGTCGCCCTTCTCGGCGCCAACGCGCAGGGCAAGACGAACTTCTTGGAGGCGGTGTACTACCCGGTGCTCTTCAGGTCGTTTCGTGGGGCGCCCGATCAGGAAGTGGCCGCCTTCGGTGCCACCGGCTTTCACGTGGAGGCCAGGGTCGAGGACGCCGACGTGGGCACTCTCTCCGTCGGGTACCTGCCCGCTGGTCGTCGAAAGCGGATCCTTCTCGACGGCGCCGAGTCGGAGCGGCTCACCGAGGCGGTCGGCCGCTGGCTCGCGGTAGTGTTCCTGCCAGACGACGTGGAGCTCGCGTCGGGACCAGCCGCGCTCCGCCGGCAGTATCTGGACCGGCTGCTCTCTCTGGCCGACCGCGGCTACCTCCGGGCCCTGGCGCGTTACCGAGCGGCGCTGGCTCAGCGGAACAGCGCGTTGCGGCAAGGGCAGCCCGAGCTCGCATGGGCCTTCGACCGGCCGCTCGCCGCCGCGGGCTCGAAGATCGTGGAAGCGCGGGAGCGCTGGACTCGCCACACGGCCGGCCGGTTCACCGCCGAGTTCGACTGCATCGGCGAGCGCGAGCAGGCCACGCTGACCTACCGGGGGTCGCCGGAGCTCGCCGACCCCGGCGCGTGGACCCAGGCGTTGGCCAGCGCCCGGACGGCGGACCGCGCCAGGGGGGCCTCCACCGTCGGGCCGCACCGGGACGACCTCCGGCTGGAGATCGGCGGGCGGCCGATCCGGGAGTTCGGCAGCACCGGGCAGCAGCGAAGCGCCGCGGTCGCGCTCAAGCTCCTCGAGCTCGCGACGCTGCGCGAGGCCAGGGAGACGGAGCCCGCGCTCCTGCTGGACGACGTCTTCGCCGAGCTGGACGACGAGCGCCGGCAGCGGCTCGCGTCCCGGCTGATCGGGCCGGAAGACCGACAGGTCTTTCTCACGGCTCCGAGGGCCGAGGAGCTGCCTCGGGAGCTGCACCTGGAGGTGTGGAGCGTGAGGGATGGAGAGGTGCGGGGCGTCGGCGCGTGAGCCAGCCGCGTCGCCCGTCCACTCTCGCCGACGCGTTGGCGAGCTACCTGCGCCGGTCCGGCTTCGCGAAGCGGATCCAGCAGGCCGGCGTGATCGAGGCGTGGCCCGAGCTGGTGGGCTCGCAGATCGCTGCGGTGACCGCGCCCGAATCCGTCACCCAGGACGGGGTGCTGAGGGTCCGGGTCGCCACCGCGGCCTGGGCGAACGAGCTCAGCCTCATGACGCCGCGGATCCTCGCCCGGGTAAATGACGGACGACAAGGGAGAGTGAAGGAGATCCGGTGGGTGCCGGGTCCTCTCGATAGGCCTCGAAGTTGAATCTCTAGATCGACGGAGCCATATGGCCAAGCGTGAAGCCGCCCTCGTCGAGGGCACGCCCGAGTACAAAGCCGACGCGATCCAGGTCCTCAAGGGGCTGGAGGCGGTACGCAAGCGCCCGGGGATGTACATCGGGTCCACTAGCGAGAACGGGTTGCATCACCTGGTGTACGAGGTGGTGGACAACTCGATCGACGAGGCGCTGGCGGGCCACTGCGACACCATCAACGTCACCATCCATCCGGACAACTCGATCACCGTGCAGGACAACGGGCGGGGTATCCCGGTGGACATGCACCCGACCGAGAAGCTGCCTGCGGTCGAGGTGGCGCTGACAGTGCTGCACGCGGGCGGCAAGTTCGACAAGAACACCTACAAGGTGTCGGGCGGCCTTCACGGTGTGGGCGTGTCGGTGGTCAACGCGCTCTCCGAGCGGTTGGAAGTGGTGGTGGACCGTGACGGCAACCGCCACCGCATGGCCTTCGTCCGTGGCAAGACGGTGAAGAAGCTGGAGGTCCTCGGCAAGGCGCGGGGCACGGGCACGATGATCCGGTTCAAGCCCGATCCCGAGATCTTCACCGTCCTCGAGTTCCACTACACCACCCTGGCCGACCGGCTTCGGCAGCTCGCGTTCCTGAACAAGGGCATCAGCATCACCATCAAGGACGAGCGCGAGGACCAGAAGAAGCAGGAGACGTTCTTCGCCAAGGGTGGCCTGGTCGAGTTCGTCCAGTGGCTCAATCGGAACAAGAAGCCCCTGCACCCCAAGCCGATCTCGTTCAGCGCCGTGAAGGACGACGTCGAGGTTGATCTCGCCCTGCAGTACGAGGACGGATACAACGAGAACACCTTCACCTTCGTCAACAACATCAACACCCACGAGGGTGGCACTCACCTCACCGGCTTCAAATCGGCGCTCACCCGGACCATCAACGACGTGGCGAAGCGGCGGGACTTCCTCAAGAAGGAGGGGTTCACGCTCTCGGGCGAGGACATCCGGGAAGGCCTCACCTGCGTGCTGCACGTGAAGGTCCGCGAGCCCCAGTTCGAGGGGCAGACCAAGACCAAGCTGGGCAACTCCGAGGTCGAAGGCATCGTCAAGGCGGTGGTGAACGAGAACCTCGGGAACTACCTCGAGGAGCACCCGCCGGTCGCCCGAAACATCATCGAGAAGGCGGTGAGCGCGGCCCGCGCGCGCGAGGCGGCTCGCAAGGCGCGCGACCTGGTCCGCAAGAAGTCCGGGCTGGAGAACGCCGTGCTTCCGGGCAAGCTGGCCGACTGCTCCTACGACGATCCGGCGCTCTGCGAGCTGTACCTGGTCGAGGGTGACTCGGCCGGCGGCAGCGCCAAGCAGGCGCGCAAGCGGGAGTTCCAGGCCATCCTCCCGCTGCGGGGCAAGATCCTGAACGTGGAGAAGGCCCGGATCGACAAGATCCTCAGCAACGAAGAGATCCGGGCGATGATCACGGCCATCGGCACCGGCGTGAAAGACGACTTCAAGTTGGAGGAGGCGCGCTACCACAAGGTCGTCCTGATGACCGACGCCGACGTGGACGGGGCCCACATCCGGACCCTGCTGCTCACCTTCTTCTTCCGCCAGATGCAGGAGCTGATCGAGGCAGGCTACGTCTACATCGCGCAGCCGCCGCTCTACCGCGTGGCCAAGGGCAAGGAGATCTTCTACGCCTACACCGAGCCCGAGCGGGACGACTACGTCAAGCGGCTCAGCGGCGGCGAAGGCAAAGGGAGCATCAACATCCAGCGCTACAAGGGGCTGGGCGAGATGAACCCGGCCCAGCTCTGGGACACCACCATGGACCCCGAGAAGCGCACCATCCTGCGGGTGACGATGGAGGACGCGACGGCGGCCTCCGACCTGTTCGACGAGCTGATGGGTGACCAGGTGGAGCCGCGGCGGCTGTTCATCGAGCGCAACGCGAAGTACGTGACGAACCTGGACGTCTGATTCCGCCGCTGTCTCCCTGAACGATCCGCCGCTGTCACCCTGAACGAAGTGAAGGGGGCCATGTCCGAGCATGGCCCCCTTCGCTGCGCTCAGGGTGACAGGCGCGCGCGTGCGAATTATCCCACTGCCGCCCTCAGCCGCTCCAGCCTCCCTCGGATCTCCTTCACCTGCGGCTGCAGCTCCGGATCGGCATCGGCCCACAGTTCGACGAACTTCGCATACTGCTCCATGGCCTTCCTGCTCTCGCCCTTACCCTCGTAGATCGCGCCGAGCCACTGATGGACATGCGGGCGCCAGCGGGCGTCCAGGACGGGGAACGGATCCGGCATGGCCAGGAACTTCTCGTAGTACCCCATCGCCGAGTCGGGCCGGCCCGCGGCCTCGTGGGCGCGCCCCATCTGGACCAGGGCGTAGCGGTCCTCCACCGTCTTCCTGGTGTCCGCCTCGCGAAGGAGCGCGAGCGCCTCGTCCCACTTGCCCTCGGCCAGAGCGACGTGGGCAGCGAAAAAGGCTCGACGGCCGATGGGGTCGCGCGCGGTCTGCTTCTGATCCTGATCGAAGCCGGCGAGCGCGCGCTGGCTCAGCGCCGGGTGTGCCAGGGCCGCTCCGAGCATGGCCAGCTCCTCCCAGTCCCGCTCGTCCGGCGGCACTGAGTCGATCGGCTGGCGGACCAGTCCGCGGTCGATGGCAGCGCGACCTGCGGCAACATCTCCAGCCCAGGCGGCGTCGAGCGCGGTATCGAGGGCAAATGCCAGCCGGCTCGCCGCGGTCGGGACAGCTCGCATCATCGCATCCGAGCGCAGGGTCGCCCAGCGAAGCCCCTCACGCCGGTGGCCGCGGAGGTAGGCGATCGCCGAGGTGCCAACGGCGGCCCGTACGGCCTGCCGGACGCCCGGCCCGCGTGCCCAGGCCGCCCGGCCGATGCTGTCCGCTCGATCGACCTGTCCCTTGCCCCAGGCGGCGATCCACTCAGCCTGCCAGAGATCACTGCTGCCGGGCAGCCGGGCCTTGAAGGCGACAACGGTAGAGTCGAGCCCGCCAGGCCGGCCGTTGCGGACCTGCTCCTGCATCAGGTTGAGAAACGCCCCACCGAAGCTTCGGGGCACCGCGACCGCTTTGCGATACAGCACCTCGGCCCGCTCGTAGTCTCGCTCCTGGCCGTACACCACCGCGGCGTTGTTGAGCGCGCTCAGCGTGGTGGAGTCGAGCCGGATGGCCTCCTCGTAGGCGGCGAGCGCCCGGTCGTGGTCGGGCTTGGGGCCACGGGTGTAGTAGTAGCCCTCGGTGAGGAGCCGCTCCATCTCGGTGAGGCGCCCGCGGTGGCGGTAGGCTGTGCTGATCGCGGCGAGGGCGCGAGTCCGATCCCGATCGTCGTTACCCAGCAGGACCGCGATCTTCCGCCAGGCCATCGCGAACCCGGTGTCCAGTGCGACCGCCTCATCGAGGAGCACGAGCCCGCGCTCCACCTCGCCCGCCTCGTCGGCCAGAGCCGCGCCCTCGACGTACTTCCGCAGCGCAGGGAGCGACGGGGTGGTGACACGCTCCAGCTCGGAGCTGGCGCGGATGGTTTTGAGCGACTCGCCCGCCTTCTCCCGCACCGCCCGGGACAGCTTGCCGAGCGCCCCGATCAGCTCGTCCTCACTCGCGGCCGTCTCCCGGAAGGTGGCGAGCTCCTGCCCATCGAGCGCCGAAACCAGCCGCGCCGATACGACGTAGCTCTGCCCCAGGCGTACGATCTCGCCGTCGAGCACCGCCTTGGCGCCCTCGCGAGTCGCGATCTCGCGCGCCAGCTCGAACGGCACCACGCTTTCCGCCGGGCGCTGCATGAGTCCCAGGATCTCCCGCACCGACGCGCGGGTGAGGACGTTGAGCGAGCTCGACTGAGCGAGATCGGTGCGGAGTGCCTCCGCGACCGTCGGACCGAGCGTGGAGTCGGTGGCGGGGGCGCGGAAGTCGGCCACCACCACCGTCTCCCGCTCGCCGAACTCGCCCTTCCCGCGGAGCGACGCCGCGGGTCCGATGCCGAACGCCCTAGTCACCATGAACCCGATGACCAGCATCGCGAACGCGCCGAGCGCCACCCATCCCCCCAGCCAGGTCCTGCGCCAGGAGACATGCGGGCTCGCCTTGAGCGCGAGCGTGGCCAGCGTGCCCGGTGCCGTGACTCCGCCCCCAGGGGTGCGCTGCGGCGTGGACGTGTACACCCGGTGAGCGGTGCGCTGCACGAAGGCCGTGATGCCGATGACCGGCAGTCCGGCCAGCATCACGCCGAGCGAGCCCGGCAGTACCCAGTCGGGCAGCCCGATCACGTCGGTGGCCGCCCAGGCGGTCACGCCGACCCCCGCGGTGGCCAGGGCCCAGAGCGCGAGCGCCTTACCGGTCGGCATGCGCCCGCCGCGCAGCGCCGCGGGCACCGCCGCGGCATTGCCACTGGACGTGACGGTCTCCAGGACCCGGACCAGATCCTTGGCCTGCTGCGGACGCGCATCCGGGTCCTTGGCCAGGCACGCCATGATCAGCTCGGCGAGCGCGCCGGGCACATCGCCGCGGATCGACCGAAGGTCCCGGGGCGACTCGGTCATGTGCGCGGCCAGGAGCCGCGCCGGCGTGCTGCCCTGGAACGGCGGCTGGCCAGCGATCAGCTCGTAGGCCATTACCCCGAAGGCGTAGAGGTCCACCCGGTGGTCGGCGTTCGGGTCCGCGGCCGCTTGCTCCGGCGCCATGTAGGTGGGCGTGCCGATGGAGGTTCCTACCTGCGTCAGCGTGGCGTGCCTGCCGTCGCCGCCGGTGCGGGCCGCCGTGATCGCCTTGGCGATGCCGAAGTCGGTGACGGTGGCACTGCCGGCGGAGAGGAGCACATTGTCCGGCTTGATGTCCCGATGGACGACGCCGTTGGCATGGGCGTAGGCGAGCGCGCGGGCGACGTCGCGCAGGATGCTGATCACTTCCCCGGTGCCGAGCGGCCCGCTCTCGAGCCGGCGGCGAAGACTGTCGCCGTCCACGTAGGGCATGCTGAACCACGGCAGCCCGCCGGCATCGCCGGCGGCGAGCACCGGGACCACCTGGGGATGCTGCAGCTGGGCGGCCAGAAGCACCTCGCGCCGAAACCGCTCGACCGAGATTCCGGCCAGCAGCTCCGGCGCGAGCACCTTCACCACTACCCGCCGGTTCAGCGCGTGCTCCAGCGCGAGATAGGTACGGGACATGCCCCCACCACCCAGCTCGCGCTGGATCGCGTAAGTGCCCGCCAGCGCCTGCTCCAGTCGGCCGCGCAGCTCGTCCATCTGAACCTTTGTTCGGGATGGCGGAATATGCCGTCAGGTCCGCGCTAAGGCCAGCGCGCCCGTGCCCGGTTCACAACTACCTTTGTCCAACCCCAACCAGACCCCCATGTCGCCTTCCGCGCTCCTCGCTCTCGCCCTCACGATCCCAGCGCCCACCGACACTGTGCGCTACGCCGTCACCTTCCCCGATCCGGCCCATCACGAGGCCCGCGTCTCCGTGGACTTCCCGGCAGCCGGCGACACGCTCGAAATCTGGATGAGCCGGTCCTCCCCCGGTCGCTACGCACTGCACGAGTTCGCCAAGAACGTGTACGATGTGCGCGCCGCCGACCGGGCCGGGCGCTCCGTTCCGATCGTGCGAAGAGATCCCTATCGCTGGCTGGTGGTGGCGGGGCGCCGGCCAGTGCGCTTCACCTACACCCTGTTCGGTGACCGGGCGGACGGCACCTACGCCCAGATCGACCCCACTCACGCGCATCTCAACATGCCTGCCACCTTCGCCTGGGCACGGGGGCTGGAGACGCGGCCGGTGGCGATCCGCTTCACCCCTCCGACCGGCGGCGGCTGGCGGGTCGCGACCCAGCTCGTCCCCGGCGCCGACTCGCTCGTCTGGGCGGCGCCCGATCTGGCCTACTTCATGGACAGCCCCACCGAGCTGAGTGCCTTCTCCTTGCGTACGTGGACGGTCTCCGGCCCAAGCGGCCGAACCGACACCATGAGACTCGCATTACATCACGAAGGGACCGAGGCCGAGCTCGATCGCTACGCCGAGGGTGTCCGGCAGATCGTGGCGGAGCAGGTAGGGGTCTTCGGTGAAACGGCCCGCTTCGACCACGGCACCTACACCTTCCTCGCCGACTACCTGCCCTGGGCTTCGGGTGACGGCATGGAGCACCGCAACTCGACCGTCCTGAGCTCGAGTGGCTCGCTGGCGACGGCGTTTGATCGACTTCTGCTCACCGCGTCGCACGAGTTCTTCCATTCCTGGAACATGGAGCGGATCCGCGCGGCCGAGCTGGAGCCGTTCGACTTCACCCGGGCCAACCCGTCGCCCACTCTGTGGTTCGGCGAGGGATTCACGAACTACTACGACCGCCTCGCGGTCCGCCGTGCCGGTCTGATGTCCGACTCGGCCTTCGCCGAGACGGTGGCCGATGCGGTGAACGCGGTGCTCGCTGCGCCTGGCCGGCGCTTCAACAGCCCGGTGGACATGAGCCTGCTCGCGCCCTTCGTGGACGCCGCGGCGGCCATCGACCCGGTCAACTTCCCCAACACGTTCCTCTCCTACTACACCTGGGGAGCAGGCATCGGGCTCGGGCTCGATCTCATGTTGCGCGGGCGGGGCGACGGCAGGACCCTCGATGGCTTCATGCGCCTGGTGTGGGAGCGGTTCGGCCGCCCGGTGAAGCCCTACGTGGTGCGCCGTCCCTATACCATCGCCGATCTGGAGCGCACCCTCGGCGAGTACGCGGGCGATGCGGTCTTTGCAGGGAACTTCTTCGCGCGATACGTGCGCGGCCGCGACGTTCCCGATTACGCATCGCTGTTGAACCAAGCCGGCTTCCTGGTCCGGCCGGCGCCAATCCCGGCGGCGTGGGCGGGACCGCTGTCGCGCGCCGTCGACTCGACCGGAACGAACGTGACCGCGTCGACGATCGCGGGCACTCCCGTGTACCAGGCCGGCCTCGATCGTGGCGATCGCCTCGTCTCGGCCGACGATCGGCCGGTCGCCGGGCAGGGGGACTGGACTGCCCTGCTCGCCGCGCGGGCGCCGGGCGACTGGATCCGGCTCGCCTTCCGACAGCGGGGGCGCGAGGTCCGCGCGGTTCTGCGACTCAAGGCCGATCCGCGGCTGGAGGTGCGCCCGGCCGAGCTCACCGGGGTAGGCTTCACGGAGGCGCAGCGCGCCTTCCGAACGGCCTGGCTGGGGAGTCGTGCCAGGCCCTGAAGCGGCAGTCACTGATACCGAACAAAGGCGTTCGAGGAAGGAATAGAGCAATGGAAACCCGCAAGCTCGGCAGCCGGGGACCGCAAGTGTCCGCTATCGGCTTCGGTGCCATGAGCATCGGCATCGCCGACGTCTACACCAGCAGTGTGCGCGGCGACGATCAGGCCGTCGCGCTCATCCACCGCGCCCTGGATCTGGGCGTCACCATGATCGATACCGCCGATGTCTACGGAGGCTCGGAGACTCAGGTCGGCAAGGCGCTGAAGGGCCGACGCGACGGCACCGTGCTCGCCACCAAGTTCGGATTCGTGAACGACCGACCAGGGCAGGAGGAGCGCATCGACGGCAGCCCCGACTACGTCCGCCGGGCCTGCGACGCCTCGCTGAAGCGCCTCGCCGTGGATCACATCGACCTGTACTACCTGCACCGGGTTGACCCCCGGGTTCCCATCGAGGAGACCGTGGGCGCCATGGGCGACCTGGTGCGACGAGGGAAGGTACGGCATTTGGGACTCTCGGAGCCGAGCCCGGCCACCGTGCGCCGCGCCCACGCGGTCCACCCGCTAGCCGCGGTCCAGAACGAGTACTCGCTCTGGACCCGTGACCCTGAGGAGGCCCTGCTGCCCACCCTGCGCGAGCTGGGGATCGCCCTGGTGGCGTACAGTCCCCTGGGCCGGGGATTTCTCGCCGGCCGCTTCCGCAGTCCCGACGACCTCTCTCCCGACGACTGGCGGCGCAACAACCCCCGATTCACCGGCGAGAACTTCCGCAGAAACCTCGCGCTCGTGGACCGCGTCCGGGAGCTAGCGGGGCAGAAAGGCTGCACGCCGGCCCAGCTCGCGCTCGCCTGGCTCATCCGCCGGCACGACGACGTCGTCCCGATTCCGGGCACGAGCAGCATCGCCAGACTGGAGGAGAATGTGGCGGCCGTAGACGTTCGGCTCACGGGGGAGGACCTGGACCGCATCGAGCGGGCCGCTCCGAAAGGCGCCGCGGCCGGGGAGCGCTACAGTCCCGAGATGCTCGAGCTGACGGGCCGGTGAGCCGACCGGAGGGCTACGACCGCTCCATCGTCGAGGGGCCGCTGGGCCGGGCGGTCTGGAAGCTCGCCTGGCCCACCATGCTCACCAACATCTTCGGCGGTCTCCAGGGCATCGTGGATCACGTCCTCGTTGGCCACCTGGTGGGTTACACCGGCAACGCCGCCATCGGTGTGGCGTGGCAGCTCATCATCGTCGTCATCATCTTCATCAACTCGCTGTTCACGGGCATGAGTGTGCTGGTGGCCCGCTTCGCCGGTGCGGGAGACCCCGACAAGGTCGACCGCACCGTGTACCAGGCGTTCCTCACCGCCATCGGTCTGGCGGTCCTGGTGATCGCGCCACTCGGCTACGTGCTCTCCCCCACTCTGCTCGACCTGGTGAACGCGGAGCCCACCGTGAAGGCGGAGGCGCTCCCCTTCCTCCGCATCATGTTCCTGTTCAGCAGCGGGATGCTGGTGTTCTACATGCTGAGCGGCGCACTCCGCTCCGCGGGGGACGCCAGGACGCCGATGATGCTCGGCGTCGTGACCACCGTGCTCAACTTGGTGCTCAACCTCGTCCTGATCCCGGGCCTGGGTCCCATCCCCGCGTTCGGAACCGCCGGCTCGGCGATGGGAACGGTGATCGCCTCGTGGCTCGTGGCGCTGTACGCGCTGGTGAAGCTCTGGCGCGGCGGCTGGGTCATCTCCGTCCCCAAGGGCCACGCCTACGCGCCCGACTGGCAGATCATCCGCGAGCTCTTCCGATTCGGCCTGCCCTCCGGCATCCAAGGCATCGCGATGAACATCGGCGGCGTGCTACTGCTGGGGTTCATCGGCTCCCTGGCGCAGAGCGCCGCCGCCCAGGCGGCTTATGCGGTGGTCTACACCCAGCTCTTCTCCCTGGTGACGTGGACCTCGATCGGATTGATGGGCGCGGCGGCGGCCGTGGCGGGCCAGAACCTGGGCGCGAATCACCCGGACCGGGCGGAGAAGTCGGTCCACATCGCGGCCCGATTCGCGCTCGCCGGTGCAGGGTTCATCGGCTTCTTCTACCTGTTCCTGCCGCAGCAGTTGCTGGCGATCTTCGGGATGAACGAGCCGGCGGCGGTGGAGATCGGGGTGCAGCTCCTCAAGGTGCTGAGCGTGTCGGGATTGCTGATTGCGGTGGCGCTGACCTACACCGGCGGCCTCCAGGGCACCGGCGACACGAAGAGCCCGCTCTACATCTCGATCATCTCGCAGGTCATCGTCCCGCTCGGCATCTGCTTCGTAATACAGGAGACCGGGAGACTGGATCCCAGCGATATCTGGATCGCGATCCTGGTGGGACACGCGACGCGCTGCGCGCTGAGCGTCCTGCGGTTTAATCAGGGAAAGTGGCGAGAGATCGCGGTGGACATCGGGCCAGCCTAGCTGTCATCCAAAGAAAATGACTGTCATCCCGAGCGCAGCGAGGGATCTTGCGTGGGCTGGCAGGATCCCTCGCTGCGCTCGGGATGACAGTCATTCCTTCTCCGGATACAGCTCCCGGTACAGCCACGCCCGCGCCTTGACCCAGTCCCGTCGCACCGTCCGCTCCGAGACCCCCAGCGCCTCCGCGATGTCCTTCTCCTCCATGCCGCCGAAGAAGCGGCACTCGATCACCTGGCGCTGCCGCGGATCGAGCTGATTGAGCGCGTCGTCCAGCGCGAGCAAGTCGTCGGCCGAGGTGTCCGGGGTACCCGCCTGGTCGCCGAGCGTCACGGATATCACCCCGCCGCCGCGCTTGGCGGCCTTCCGCCGCCGCGCGTAGTCCACCAGCACCTGGCGCATCGCCCGCGCGGCGATGGCGAGGAAGTGTGCCCGGCTGGTGGCGCTCATGCCGCCCCCGGAGGCGAGCTTGAGATAGGCCTCGTGGATCAGCGCGGTCGTCTGCAGTGTGTGCCCGCCGCCCTCCCGATCGAGCTGGCGGTGGGCGACCCGGCGCAGGTCTTCGTACACCAGCGGCACCAGCCGGTCCAGTGCCTGGCTGTCGCCCGCCACCGCCGCTTCCAGCAGACGGGTGACATCACCCGGCTCGCCGCCGCTCGTGTCCGTCATCGCCGTCCCTCCTGTCAGAGCCGGGTGGGCGGCCGCGGCCGCCCGGTGCCCGGCCCCCAGTCGTCGCCCGGCCGCTCGTCATCCGGCAGTGCCCCCCGCTCCAGCTCGCGCACCTCGCGCTCGGCCGCCTCGAGCTCCTCGCGATCGATGTCGTCCTTCCCGTGCAGCCGGGGACCCGGATAGCGTCGCTCGCGCACCAGCCACAGCACCACCCCGACGAGCAGCACCGCGGCGATGAAGATCGCCGACACCGGCCCGCCGATCACGGGCATGCTCAGGGCGTGCCGGCCATAGGCTCGACGCCTCGCGTGGTAACGCGATGCGTGATGAGCGGCGTTAGCCGTCCCTCGTCCCCGATGGCGATCGCCTCGCCCAGGGCGGCGAGTCCGCCCGCCACCCCCGCGTCGTCACGGGCAAAGACCGAGGCGATCGGGTCGCCCGACCGCACGGTGTCCCCGGGCTTCACCGTGATCACGAACCCCACCGCCGGATCGATGCGGTCTTCGATCCTGACGCGGCCCCCGCCGAGCTCCAGGATGCCACGGCCGATGCGGCGCGGCTCCACCGCCGAGACCACGCCGCCTCGCGGCGCCCGGTACACTTCGACGGCACCCGCCTGCGGCAGGATCGCTGGGTCGTCCACCACCGCGCGATTGCCTCCCTGGGCTTCGATGATGCTCCCGAATGTCTCCAGCGCGCGGCCCGTGCTTACCGACTCCTCGAGTCTGCGCCGCGCATCGGCACGATCTTTTGCCGCACCGACCAGCAGCAGCATCTCGACGCCGAGAGCGTAGGTGACCTCCATGAGATCGTCGGGACCCCTGCCCTGCAAGCCCTCCAACGCCTCCTCCACCTCCAGCGAGTGGCCGCAGGCCCGGCCCAGCGGACGGTCCATCGCTGTGAGCAATGCAACGGTGGGACAGCCGCGCGCTTCGCCCAGGCCGATCATGGTGCTGGCCAGCTCGATCGCGCGGACGGGATCCGGGATGAACGCCCCGCTGCCGGTCTTCACGTCGAGCACCAGACCGTTCAGCCCCTCGGCCAGCTTCTTCGACATGATGCTCGCGGAGATGAGGGGAATGGATTCCACCGTCCCGGTCACGTCCCGCAGCGCGTAGAGCTTCCGGTCCGCGGGCGCGATTTCCGGGGTCTGCCCTATCATGGCGCAGCCGATCCGCTCAATTTGGGCGCGGGCGTCCGTCAGCGAGAGCCCCGTGCGCATTCCGGGTATGGACTCCAATTTGTCCAGGGTGCCGCCGGTGTGCCCCAGTCCGCGGCCCGACATCATCGGCACCGCGACGCCACAGGCGGCCACCATCGGCGCGAGCAGCAGGGACACCTTGTCCCCGACGCCGCCGGTGGAGTGCTTGTCCACCCGCGGGAGGGGAAAACCGTCGAAGCGGAGCCGATCGCCCGAGTCGAGCATGGCATCGGTGAGCGCCGCCAGCTCCGGGCCCGCGAGCCCCCGGAACACCACGGCCATGAGAAGGGCGGCCATCTGATAATCGGGCACCTCGCCGGCCGTGTAGTCGGCGATCAGGCGAGACCAGTCCTCCGCCGCGATCGGGTTTCCGTCACGCTTGTGCTGGATCAACGACGGAATCAGCATTCGGAATCATCTCCGGGAACGGTCACCCGCTTGCTCGCTCGAACCTGCGCCGCCGCCGTGCTCCTCGCCACCACCTACGCCCCGTCCGCCGCCTCGCAGACGGTGGCGGACCACGTCGCGATGGGCGTGGCGGCGATCGAGGCCCACGACCTGCGTACCGGGCTCGCCCATTACGAGGCCGCCCTCGCGCTCGACTCCACCGACTACGCGGCGAACTGGCGCGCGGCCTTCGCCCTTCTGGACGAGGGCGAGCTGATCCCCGACAGCCTCGGCGGCTCCGAGCGCGATTCGCTCTTCGCGCGGGCGGAAGCGCTCGCCCTGCGGGCAGTCGCCGCGGATTCGACCGGCCCCGAGGGCCATTTCGCGGTGGCGGCGACGGTCGGCCGGGCCGCGCTCACGATGGGCAAGCGGGAGCGGATCCGCCGGGCGAAGGTCGTCCGCGAGGAGGCCCTCCGCACCCTGGCCCTGGACCCGACCCACGACGGGGCGTACCACGTGCTCGGCCGGTGGAACGCGGAGGTCATGCGGCTGTCCGGGTTCAGCCGCTTCTTCGCCAAGAAGTTCCTTGGCGCGGGCATCTTCGGCGAGGCGTCCTGGGACCAGGCGATCGCGAACCTCCAGAAGGCCGTGGAGCTCGATCCGGGAAGGATCTATCACCGGCTGGAGCTGGCCCGCATCTACGCGGATCGCAAGCGCTACCAGGAGGCGCTCGACCAGCTGGGGCGTATCTCGTCCCTGCCGGACCGGGAGATACTCGATCCGCTTTACCGGGAGCGGGCCATGGAGCTCCAACGGCGAATCGGGGACCGAACGTAGGTTGTCATCCCGAGCGCAGCGGCTGTCACCCCGAGCGCAGCGACTGTCATCCCGAGCGCAGCGACTGTCATCCCGAGCGCAGCGAGGGATCTTGCCGGTCTCTGGACATTCCCAAGCAAGATCCCTCGCTGCGCTCGGGATGACAGCCTGCGCGCCCGTGCAACCTAGCCGCCCGGGAGGTGGCGTCAACGGTTGCGACACCCCTAGACATTGGACACCGCAACTGCAGTCCGGTTCATGGCTTTCGCTGCGGCGCCGGAGTCTTATTATGAGCTGTTCCCCAATCCGGACGGGACCATGAGCGCGGCACCGGCACCAGACGAGCTCGAACGGCTGCAGGCGCGACTCAACGCGCTGGAGCAGGAGCGGAAGCACCTCCTGGCGGTCATCGAGATCCTCCAGGAGATCAGCGGCTCGCTGCACTTCGCCGACATCGTGCAGTCGGTGGCCCTGCGCCTGGGCGAGACCTTCGGGCTCGACCGCTGCTCCATCTTCCTGGCCGAGCGCGGCGGGCGACGCGTGCGCCTCGTCGCCAGCTACGAGGACCCCGGCATCCGGAACTACGTGGTGGACCTCGCTCGCTACCCCGAGCTCCGGCGGGCCATCCAGACCGGGGAGACGGTGTTCATCGCGGACGCCTCCAGCGACCCTTCGCTCAGCCCCGCCCGTGGCGCGCTGACCGCGCGCCGGGTCAAGTCCATCACCGCCATCCCGATCAGCTGGCGGGGGACGACGATCGGCGCCATCCTGTTGCGCACCTTCCGGGACGGCCCTGCCTTCTCCACCGCGGACCTCCAGTTCTGCCAGGTGGTCGCCAATCTCACCGCCAAGGCGCTCCGCAACGCGCACCGATTCGAGAAGCTCCGGCAGCAGCGGGGTGAGAACACGGCCCTCCACCGTCGTGAGCGGGAGCAGGCCGCGCTGATCGGGTTCCTCCGCAACCTGCTGTCGAGCTACCCGCCCCGCGCCGCGAGCGACGACGAGCCCGGCCTCGCGAGCGAGATGTCGCCGGAGATCGGGCGGCTCTCCGGTGTGGCCCAGGCGGTCCTCAGCCAGGAGGCCGCCTCGCGGTGACGTCCAGCGCGGCCGAGCGGGCGTCCTCGCTTCGGCAGCAGATCGAGCGCGCGAACTACGCGTACTACGTCCTCGACGCGCCCGAGATTGCCGACGCCGAGTACGACCGGCTCTTCCGCGAGCTGCAGGCCCTGGAAGCGTCCCACCCCGAGGTCCAATCCCCCGACAGTCCGACGCAGCGCGTCGGCGCCCCGGTGGCCGGCGCACTGGCCAAGTACACCCACCGGCGGCCCATGCTCTCGCTCGCCAACGCCTTCTCCGACGAGGAGCTGGCGGCGTGGGAGGAGCGGAACGCGCGGCTGGTCGCCGAGGTCCGGCAGGCCGGGTACACGACCGAGATCAAGATCGACGGCGCCGCGGTGAGCCTCACCTACGAGACCGGACGGTTCACGGTGGGCGCCACGCGGGGCAACGGCGAGATGGGGGAGAACATCACCGTCAATCTCCGCACCATCGCGGACGTGCCGCTCACGCTGAAGGGGCGCGGGTGGCCCAAGGTGATGGAGGTCCGGGGAGAGGTCTACCTCCCGTACACCGGCTTCAAGCGGGTCAACGAGCAGCGGGAGGCCGAGGGCGAGCCGCTCTTCGCCAACCCGCGGAACGCCGCCGCCGGCGGGCTGCGCCAGCTCGACCCCGCACTCACCCGGAAGCGCCGCCTGCGAATGTTCGCCTTCGCGGTGGAGACGATCGAGGGCAAGCTCTCGGCCACGACCCACTCGGAGGTGCTCGACCTGCTGGACGCCTGGGGATTCCAGGTAGAGCCACACCGGGAGCGGTTCGATTCGCTCGAGGGTGTGCGGGAGAAGATCGCCTCGTTCGAGCACCTGCTGCCGCACCTCCCCTTCCAGGCCGACGGCGTGGTCGTGAAGGTGGACCGGCTCCGGTTCCACGGCGAGCTCGGCGTCGTTGGCGGCCGGGAGCCGCGCTGGGCCCTCGCCCGGAAGTTCGCGCCGGAAGTCGCGGTCACCCGAGTGAACAGCATCGAGATCAACGTGGGCCGGACCGGAGCGCTCAACCCCTGGGCCGCGCTGGAGCCGGTGCAGATCACCGGCGTCACCGTGAGCGCCGCGACGCTGCACAACGAGGAGCTGATCACGCAGAAGGACATCCGCGTCGGCGACCGGGTCGAGGTGATCCGCGCGGGCGAGGTGATCCCCCAGGTGATCCGCCCGGTCCTCGATGGTGTGGACCCGAGCACCCGCTCGGCGCCGTTCCGGATGCCCGACCGTTGCCCGGCGTGCGGCACCCCGGTCGAGCGGCCGCCGGACGAGGTCATGCGGTACTGTCCCAACGCCTCCTGCCCGGGGCGGATCCTGGAGTCCATCGTCCATTACGCCTCCCGTGGGGCGATGGACATCCGCGGACTCGGGTATGAGCGGGTGCGTCAGCTCCTGGATGCCGGGCTCATCCACGACGTGGCCGACCTGTACCAGATCCGGAGCGAGCAGCTGGTCGAGCTGGACCGCTTCGCGAAGCAGTCGGCGGACCAGCTGGTGGCGGCGATCGAGGACTCCAAGTCGTGCCCGCTCTCCAGTCTGCTGTTCGGCCTGGGCGTCCGGCACGTGGGCAAGACCGGCGCGGTGCTGCTGGCCCGCCGGTTCGGCACCATGCGGGCGCTGATGCAGGCCTCGGAAGCCACGATCAACGCCGTCCAGGGTGTCGGCCCCACGATCGCCCAGGCGGCGGTCGCGTTCTTCGCCGAGCCGCGGAACCTGGACCTGATTGGAAGACTGGAGCGCTCGGGGCTCAATTTCACCGAGCCGGGTGCCGCCGGCGGCGACGGAGTGCTCTCGGGGAAGAGTTACGTGCTCACCGGCACGCTGCCCACGCTCTCCCGCGGCGAGGCCACCGGGCTCATCGAGGCCGCGGGCGGTCGGGTCACCGGGAGCGTGAGCAAAAAGACCGACGCGGTCGTGGCGGGCGAGGAGGCAGGGAGCAAGCTGGAAAAGGCGAAAGAGCTCGGCGTCGAGGTCATCGACGAGGGCGAGCTCTTGCGTCGCGTCGGTCGCAAGTCCTAAGATCCACAGTCCTCAACCCACTCACTCAATGACCAGCGAACCCATCCGCCTTCACCACGGCGGTCTCCGTCTCGGCCGCCGCGTGCTGCATCAGCTCCGCTCCGCGCTGGAGCGCGATACCGGGCTCCAGGCTTCCACCTACCTCCAGGAGGCGGGGTTCGCCGGCGGCGAGGAGCTCTACCTGGAGTTCCGGGAATGGCTGCTGGCCAATCGCGGGGTGGAAGACCCGTCGCAACTCGATGCCGAGTTCCTGAGCGCTGCCCTGTCCGACTTCTTCGCGGATCAGGGCTGGGGACGCCTCGAGGCCAGCCGGCTCGGCGACGCGGTCCTGGCGCTCGATTCGGCGGAATGGGCGGAGTCGGTGGAGGCCGGTGGGACGGAATTCCCCTCCTGCCATCTCACCTGCGGCATGCTGGCGGACTTCTTCGGGCGGCTGTCGGACGGGCTGGTGGCGGTGATGGAAGTCGAGTGCCGCTCCCGCGGTGACGGGCGCTGCCGCTTCCTGGCCGGCTCGCCCGAAACCCTGAGCACCCTCTACGACCGGATGGCCCAGGGCACGGGCTACGCGGAGGCGCTGGGGCTCACTTCGCCGACTTGAGCAACTTGACGTCGCCCGAGCCGGTCTCGATCGCCACCCTTCCCACCCCATCACCGATTCGGCCGACCATGTGGTCGCGCGCATGGCGCGTGACCTGAATCGGGAAGTCGGTCTCGATCTCTCCACTGGAGGTCTCGATCTCGACGTCACCCGCGAGGCTGGCCGGCGCTCGGACCGAGATGTCGCCCGAGCCGGTCTCCAGGGCAAGATCGCGCACCGGCCCGCGCACCTCGGTGGAGATGCTTCCACTGCCGGTCTCCAGCGCGAGCTCGGGACAGGTCACCGCAGTCAGTTCGATGTCGCCGGAGCCGGTGTCCACATGGATCGACCGGGCGTTCAGCTCGCTCCCCGACACCTGCCCGGATCCGGTGTCGAGAGACAGCTCGTCGCCGCGGAAGGCGGTCACCTCGACGGAGCCCGAGCCGGTATCCACGTTCAGGGTCCCCTCTCCGCCCGTGATCCGGACGTCGCCCGAGCCCACGTCCACGTTGAGGTCTCCCTTCGCCCCGGTCGCCGTGACCGGCGCCGCGTGGCTGTCCACCATGATCTCGCCGTTCACGTTGGCCAGCGATACGCGGCCCACGGCCAGATGGAACGCGACGCTGTGCCCGGCCGGCACCCGCACCTTCATGTCGGCGTGGGCGCGGAGGTCTCCCCGATCCCGGGTGATGCGCACGGTGCGGCCCCGCGGCCGGTCCCCGTCGTCATCGTCGTCGTGGTCGTCGCCGCCGAAGGTGCCGTCCTC
>DATLHD010000196.1:0-5158 GCA_035540075.1 Gemmatimonadales bacterium | reverse complement strand
AACGCCATCCACCAGTTCGTCACCATCGGCACCTACGCCTTCGTGGGCGGGGGCTCCCGGGTCAACCAGGACATTCCCCCCTATGTGAAGGCGGTCGGCAATCCGATGGAGCTGTACGGTCTGAACTCGATCGGCCTCCAGCGTGCCGGCTTCTCCGGCGAGACCATCGCCGCGCTCAAGCGCGCGTACCGGCTCTTCTTCAACTCCGACCTCAATCTGTCGCAGGCCCTGGAACGCGCGCGGAGCGATCTGCCGCCCCTGCCCGAGGTCGAGCGCTTCCTCGACTTCGTGGAGTCCTCGGAGCGGGGCGTGCCGGCGTGACGCGACCCCTCCGCGTCGGGGTGATCGGCGTCGGCGCATTGGGCCGCCACCATGCGCGGCACCTGGCGCAGCTCGAGGGTGCACGACTGGTCGGCGTCACCGATATCGACTCGGCTCGCGCGCGCGCCGTGGCGGAAGAGCTGGATACCGAAGCCTGCGCGCTGGATCGCCTGCTGGGGCGGGTCGAGGCGGTGACGATCGCCGTCCCCACGCCGGCGCACGTCGAAGTCGGACTCCGCGCGCTCGAGCGCGGAATCCCGGTGCTCATGGAGAAGCCGCTCGCCGTCACGCTGGAGGAAGCGGATCGGCTGATCGCGGCAGCGGCCGCGAAGGGAGTGCAGCTCCAGGTCGGGCACATCGAGCGCTACAACCGCGCCATCCGCGCGGCGGAGCCCTACTTGGACGGCCCCCGCTACATCGAGAGCCTCCGGCTGGCGCCCTTCCAGCCCCGGGGGACCGACGTCGCCGTCGTGCTCGATCTCATGATCCACGACCTCGATCTCGTGCTCCACCTCACCGGCGGCGGCGAAGCCACCGAGGTTCGCGCCTCGGGGCTCTCGGTCCTCTCCTCCCACCTGGACCTCGCGAACGCACGGGTCGAGTTCGCCAATGGGGCGGTGGCGCTGGCCACCGCATCGCGCGTATCGCGGGAGCGCGTGCGACGGCTGCGGCTGTTCCAGCCCAACGGCTACTTCTCCCTCGACCTCGCGACCGGGGGCGGCGAGTTCATGCAGCTCCGCAGCGACTGGCGCCCGGGCACCGGGTCCCAGCTCTCGGACGTGGTGGAGCGGGTGGTGCTCGAGGCTCCCGAGGCCGATGCGCTCGCGCTGGAGCTGCAGAGCTTCGTGCACGCGGTGCAGGGCGATAGAGAGGTCGTGGTCGGAGGCGCGGAGGGTCGGGCGGCGCTCGCGCTCGCGCTCCGGGTCGCCGATGTGGTGAAGTCCAGCCCGCTGGCCGCACCCGCGGCGGGATGATCACCCGCGCCGGTCCTCGCATCTTCGTCTCCGCGGGCGAGCCATCCGGCGACCTTCACGGAGCCGGTGTGGTGCGCGCGCTGCGCGAGCGCTATCCAAACGCATCCATCGAGGCGCTCGGCGGTCCTTGGATGGCCCAGGCGGGGGCCACGCTCCGTTACAACATGGAAGGCCTCGCGGCCTTCGGCTTCGTCGAGATCGTCAGCAAGCTGGGGGCACATCTCCGGCTCCTTCGCGCGCTGCGGCAGGATCTCCGCGCCGGCCGCTACGACCTCGTCATCCTGATCGACTACCCCGGCTTTCACCTGCGGGTGGCGGAGGCCGCGCGCACGGCGGGCACCAAGGTCCTGTACTACATCGCGCCTCAGCTCTGGGCCTGGCGGCCGGAGCGCGCGCGGCGGCTGGCGGCCGCGGTGGACCGGCTCGCCGTCGTCCTGCCGTTCGAGCAGCCGTTCTTCAGTGGACTCGGGCTCCGCAGCGAGTATGTGGGCCATCCGCTGGTGGACCGTGCACCGGCGCCCTCGCGCGCGGCCGCGCGCGAGAGCCTCCGCATTCCGCCGGGGAGCAAGGTCCTTGGCCTGTTTCCGGGGAGCCGAGCCCAGGAGATCCGGCGGTTGTGGGCGCCCTTCCGCGACGCCGCCGAGCGCTTGCGCGCGGAAGGCCGTTGCGACCGGGTGCTCGTCGCCGGGACGGAATGGGGCCAGTATCCGGAGCCCGGCTCGGCCGAGATCGTGCGCAGCGACCCCGCCCGGCTCCTGGCCGCTTCGGACGCGGCGCTGGTCAAGTCCGGCACGACGACGCTGGAGGCGGCGCTGTCGGGCACGCCCATGGTCGTCGCGTACAAGGTTCACCCGCTCACCTATCAGCTCGCGCAGCGGGTCCGGACGGTGGAGTGGGTCAGCCTGGTGAACCTGGTGGCTGGATCGGAAGTCGTCCCCGAGCTGCTCCAGGACCGCGCGGAGGCCGAGTCCCTGGCCGATGCCCTCCGACCGCTGCTGGATCCGGACGATCCCCGCACTCGCGCCCAGCAGGAGGGCTTCGCCCTGGTGCGAAGGCGGTTGGGTGAGCCGGGCGCCACCACGAGAGTCGTGGCGCTCGCGGAGGAGCTGCTGGGCGCGTGAAGGTCAGGATCCCGACGTCCGCCGCCCGGGCCGTAGCGCCGGCATTACGGCTCCTGGCGGGCTCCTGGCGAATGAGCACGCAGCACGAAGAGCGCTGGCGGCCACTCTACGAGGCCGGCCGGCCTATCGTGTACCTGCTCTGGCACGAGGTGCTGCTGCCCCTCCTGTGGCACCACCGGGGTCAGGGTGTCGTCATCGTGGTGAGTGAGAACCGCGACGGACAATACCTCTCCGACTTCGCGCGGGTCCTCGGCTACCGGTCGATCCGAGGCTCCAGCTCGAAGGGGGCGGCGCGGGCCTTGCTCGGTGCCGTGAGGGAGCTGCAGGCCGGGTGTTCCGTCGCGTTTACGCCGGATGGCCCGAGAG
Organism: Gemmatimonadales bacterium; assembly: GCA_035540075.1. Classification (GTDB taxonomy): domain Bacteria; phylum Gemmatimonadota; class Gemmatimonadetes; order Gemmatimonadales; family GWC2-71-9; genus CAVVWJ01. Next base: position 2,376 of record DATLHD010000196.1, on the reverse strand, counting down.
GCCCCCGTCGCGAGCTCAAGCCGGGCGTGGTGGCCGCCGCGCGGCGGGGCGGGGCGGTGATCGTGCCGGTCAATGCCCAGGCCGATCGGGCCTGGCGGCTAGATTCATGGGACCGGTTTCTCATTCCCAAGCCGGGCGCCAGGGTCACGGTCACCTACGGCAGGCCGTTCGAGGTGAGCCCTCGCGACGATGGTCTGGCGGTGGGACTGGCGGAGGCCGGTGTGAGACTGGCGGAGATCGCGGAGGCGGGTGGATGATGCGACGGGGCGATTCCCACCGGGTCATGCGCTGGCTCTGGACCAGCGGGCGTCCGGACGCGCGGATCGCGCGGCTGGCGCTGTTGCCGGCGTCCGGGCTCTGGCGCGGCGCCATGGCCGTCCGGCGCCTCGCCTATCGCCGTGGCTGGTTCCAGATCCACGACCTGCCGCTGCCCAGTGTCGCCGTCGGCAACCTCACGGTTGGCGGCTCGGGCAAGACACCCATCGCCATCTGGATCGCACGCCATTACGCGGCTGCCGGGCTGGTGCCCGGCGTGCTGCTCCGCGGCTACGGCGGAGACGAGACCCTGGTGCATCAGCACGCGGTGCCCGAGGCGGTCGTGATTGCCGACCCCGACCGCGCCGCCGGCGCGGAGCGCGCGCTCGCCAACGGCGCACAGGTACTGGTGCTGGACGATGCCTATCAGCGGCTCGACGTGCGCCGCGACCTCAACATCCTGGTGATGAGCGCGGAGACCACCCGCGCGGTGCGGTGGTCCCTGCCGGCCGGTCCCTGGCGGGAGAGCTGGTCGGCGCTCGACCGCGCCGACGCCGTGATCATCACCCGCAAGCGCGCCACGCTCGAGGCGGCCGAGGCGCTCGCCGCGGAGATGCGCCGGCTGGTGCCCGGCCCCGTGGCGATCGCCTATCTCGGGCTCCACTCGCTGGCCGGGCTGGTGAGCGGCCGGAAGTCGTCGGCCGCGGCGCTGGAAGGCAGGCGGGTCGTCGCCGCCAGCGGGATCGCGGATCCGGATGCCTTCGTGGCGCAGGTGAAGGCCACCGGCGCCGCGGTGCAGGTCGCCACCTGGAAAGATCACCATGACTACCGCGACGAGGACGTCGCCTGGCTGGCCCATGCCGCCCGCCGGGCGGATCACGTCGTGATCACCGAGAAGGATGCGGTCAAGCTGCGCGACCGCTGGCCCGCAGCGGTGCCGGAGCCGCTGGTGGCCGTGCTTGATCTGCAGTGGGAGGACGGCGGCGATCGCATCGCCGCTGCGCTGGACGCCGTCGTCACGCCCGTGGAACGGCTGTAAAAATCCTCAGGAGCCAACTCGGACTTCGCCACTATGACCACCGTTTCCCGCCCGAGCCAAGACGTCATCCGTCCCGACAAGGACCGCGCGCTTCTCGCCGAAGAGAACCCCTTCGAGGCCATGATGTCGCGCTTCGACTACGCGGCCCAGCGGCTCAGCCTCGACTCGGGGCTCTACAAGGTGCTGCGCTCGCCCGAGAAACAGATCATCGTCTCGGTGCCGGTCGTCCGCGACAGCGGGGACGTGGACGTGTACACCGGGTATCGCGTGCTGTACAACACCTCTCGCGGGCCAGCCAAGGGCGGCATCCGCTTCGACACCGCGGTGACGCTGGACGAGGTGACGGCACTCGCCGCCTGGATGACGTGGAAGTGCGCGGTGGTGAACATCCCATTCGGCGGGGCCAAGGGTGGGGTCTCGTGCGATCCCTTCCAGCTCTCCAACGGCGAGCTCGAGCGGATCACCCGACGCTACACCTCGGCGATCATCGAGACTCTGGGGCCCGACTCCGACGTTCCCGCGCCGGACGTCAACACCAACGAGCGGGTCATGGCGTGGATCATGGACACCTACTCCATGCACAAGCGCCACACCGTCACCGCGGTGGTGACCGGTAAGCCGGTGGAGATGGGTGGCTCGCTCGGCCGGCGGGAGGCGACCGGACGCGGCTGTATGCTGGTGACGCGGGAGGCGCTCAAGCGTTTGCGGATGCCGATTGAGGGCACCCGCGTGGTGGTCCAGGGCTTCGGCAACGTGGGCTCGGTGTCGGCCCAGCTCATGGAGAATCACGGCATGAAGGTCGTGGCCGTGAGCGACAAGTCAGGCGGCATCTACAACCCCGATGGCCTCAAGATCCGCGACGTCCTCCAGCACACCTGCCAGCGCCGCTTCCTCAGCGACTATAAGGAAGCCGACCACATTAGCAACGACGATCTCCTCACCTTGGACTGCGAGGTCCTGGTCCCGGCCGCGACGGAGAACGTCATCACCAGCCACAACGCCGGCGCGATCAAGGCGCGGATCATCTGCGAGGGCGCCAACGGGCCGACCACCGCGAATGCCGACAAGATCCTGGAGCAGAA
>DATLHD010000195.1:0-5679 GCA_035540075.1 Gemmatimonadales bacterium | reverse complement strand
GAGCCGAACGGATTGGGGGTCTCTGCGGGCATCGGCGGTCCGGAATGGAGTGTCTGGGGCAATATAGCGCGGAGGGAGGGAACGGCGGGACAGCGAACGCAGCGATGTCATCCGAGCGAAGCGAGGGATCTTCTCGGCGGTCATCGGAAGACGGGCGAGTGGCTCCCTCGTCGCTTCGCTTCTCGGGATGACCCCGGAGCGTTCGCTGTCCCGCCGTTCCCTCCCTCCGCGCTATATTGCCCCCAGACACCCATTCCGGACCGCCGATGACCGCAGAGACCCCCAATCCGTTCGGCTCCCGCGCGACCATGAGGTTCGGGACCGAGTCCGCCGTCGTGTACCGACTGACCGAGCTTGCCCGACAAGGTGTGGCCCAGCTCGACCGGCTCCCCTTCTCCATCCGCATCCTCCTCGAGAACGCGCTTCGACACGCCGGCCGCGGCGTGGTCACCGAGGACCGCGTCCGCGATCTGGCAGGCTGGCACCGCGAAGGCGCCGCCCGGAGCGAGATCCCGTTCATGCCGGCCCGGGTGGTGCTTCAGGATTTCACCGGCGTGCCCTGTGTGGTGGACCTCGCCGCCATGCGCGACGCGATGGCGAGGATGAAGGGCGACGCCGAGCGGATCAATCCGGTCGTCCCCTGCGACCTGGTGATCGACCACTCGGTCCAGGTGGACCACTACGGCTCGGAGCGCGCCTTCCGGCTCAACGTGCAGCTCGAGCTGGAGCGTAACGTGGAGCGCTACCAGCTGCTCAAGTTCGCCCAGCGCGCCTTCCGCAACTTCAGGGTCGTGCCACCCGGCACCGGGATCGTCCACCAGGTGAACCTGGAGTACCTGGCCCCCGTGGTGCAGCTGCGGGAGCAATTCGGCGAGCTCACCGCGTATCCCGACACGCTGGTCGGCACCGACTCGCACACGACCATGATCAACGGGCTCGGCGTGATGGGTTGGGGCGTCGGCGGGATCGAAGCCGAGGCGGTGATGCTGGGGCAGCCCTACTTCATGCTCATCCCCGAGGTCGTCGGGATGAAGCTCATCGGGGCGCTGCCGCTGGGCACCACCGCGACCGACCTGGTGCTCACCGCCACCCAGATACTCCGCAAGAAGGGGGTGGTGGACAAGTTCGTCGAGTTCTACGGGCCTGGACTCTCCAGCCTCGGCCTGGCGGACCGGGCCACCATCGCGAACATGGCTCCCGAATACGGGGCCACCATGGGCTTCTTCCCGGTGGACGCGGAGACGCTCCGCTATCTGGAGCGCACCGGCCGGAGCCGCGATCTGGTGGCTCGGGTCGAGCGCTACTGCAAGGAGCAGGAGCTCTTCCGCACCGATGCCACCCCGGACCCCGTGTTCAGCACCACGCTGGAGCTCGATCTCTCCAGCATCGTCCCCAGCCTCGCCGGCCCGAGGCGCCCACAGGACCGGGTGCCGCTCACCGAGCTGAAGCGCAATTTCATCGTGAACCTGCCGGGATTGATGAGTCCCACGGTGCCGGCGACGCGCAAGGAGCTGGCGGAGAGCGCGTACTCGCGGTGGGTGGGCGAGGGCGGCGCCAACGTCACCATCGGCGGGCACGGGGCCGAGGCGGTGGACACCACGCTCGACCCCGATGCCCCGCCGGTCGTTTCGGGCGTGCTCGACGGCCGCGACGTCTCCCTCCACGACGGTGCCGTCGTCATCGCCGCGATCACCAGCTGCACCAATACCTCCAATCCGTCGGTGATGATCGGCGCGGGACTGGTGGCGAAGAAGGCGGTGGAGCGAGGACTGGAGACTCAGTCGTGGGTGAAGAGCAGCCTCGCGCCGGGCTCCCGGGTAGTGACCGACTATCTGGAAGGCTCAGGGCTCCTCCCCTTCCTCGACCGGCTCCGGTTCAACGTGGTCGGATACGGCTGCACGACCTGCATCGGGAACAGCGGGCCGCTGCCCGACGTGATCGCGGGGCTGATCGACGAGCATTCGCTCGTCACCGCGGCGGTGCTGAGCGGCAACCGGAACTTCGAGGCGCGGGTTCATCCGCAGGTGCGTGCCAACTACCTCGCCTCCCCCATGCTGGTCGTCGCCTTCGCCCTGGCGGGCCGGGTGGATATCGATCTCAGCCAGGAGCCGCTGGGCACGGGCCGCGACGGCGAGCCGGTCTACCTGCGGGACATCTGGCCGACGGCGGAAGAGATCCAGACGGCGATGAGCGGCTCACTCAAGCCGGAGCTGTTCGAGCGTCGATACGCGTCGGTGTTCGAGGGCGACGAGACCTGGCAGGCGCTGAAGGTGCCGGATGGCAGCCGCTATGCCTGGGATTCGGACTCGACGTACGTCCAGGAACCCCCCTTCTTCGTCGACCTGCCGCCGGAGCCGCCGCCGATGCGCGACATCAACGGCGCGCGCGCGCTCGCGGTGCTGGGCGACTCGGTCACCACCGATCATATCTCGCCCGCCGGGTCCATCCCCAAGAACGGTCCCGCCGCCAGGTATCTGCGGGAGCACGGGGTGGAGCAAGTGGACTGGAATACGTTCGGGTCCCGCCGCGGCAATCACGAGGTCATGATGCGTGGCACCTTCGGGAACGTGCGCATCAGCAACGCGCTGGCTCCGGGCAAGGAGGGGAACTGGACCCTCCACTTCCCCACCGGCGAGGTGGTGTCGATCTACGATGCCGCCATGCGCTACCAGGCCGAAGGAACCCCGCTCGTGGTGCTGACCGGCAAGGAGTACGGCACCGGGTCGAGCCGGGACTGGGCGGCCAAGGGCCCCGCCCTCCTGGGCGTGAAGGCCGTCATCGCGGAGAGCTATGAGCGCATCCACCGGAGCAACCTGGTGGGGATGGGCGTGCTCCCGCTGGCGTACGAGCCGGGCACCAACCGCCAGACGCTCGGCCTCACCGGCCGAGAGACGTTCTCCATCTCCGGCATCGCGAAGGGGCTCGCCCCCGGCGGACGCGTGACCGTGACGGCGCGCGACGAGAGCGGGAAGGAGACCGTCTTCCCCGCGATCGTGCGTCTCAACTCCGCGGTGGAGCTCGACTACTACCGGCACGGCGGCATCCTGCAGCGCGTGCTCCGGCAGTTCATGGGCCGATAACGGGGGAAACGACTGGCGGACCTTCCGGCCGCGCTTCGCACCGATCTGGCGGACCGCTACCGGCTGGAGCGCGAGCTCGGCCGGGGCGGGATGGCGCGAGTCTATCTCGCGCACGACCTCAAGCATGACCGCCCGGTCGCCCTCAAGGTCCTCCACTCCGACCTCGGTGCCGCCCTCGGTCCGGAGCGTTTCCTGCGCGAGATCCGGACGGCCGCTCGGCTCCAGCATCCCAACATCCTGACGGTGTTCGACAGCGGCTCCGCGGAGCCAGCGCCGGACGACCCCGACGGGCGCCCGCTGCTCTGGTTCTCGATGCCGTTCATCGAGGGTGAGTCGCTCCGGGACCGGCTCGGTCGCGAGGCGCCGCTGCCGGTGGACGAGGCGGTCGCGATCGCGAGCGAAGTGGCGGAGGCGCTGGAGTATGCCCACGGCCGCGACGTGCTGCACCGCGACATCAAGCCCGAGAACATCCTGCTCTTCCGCGGGCGGGCACTGGTCGCGGACTTCGGCATCGCGCTGGCCATGTCCCAGGACGGCGCGGGCGAGGCGACCCGGCTCACCCAGATCGGTCACGCGCTGGGCACGCCCGCCTACATGAGTCCCGAGCAGGCGAGTGGTGTCGGCCCGCAGGATGGGCGGAGCGACGTCTACAGTCTCGGGTGCGTGCTGTTCGAGATGCTCGCCGGCGAGCCTCCCTTCACCGGGCCAACGGCACTGGCGGTCATCGCAAAGCGGTTCGCCGACACGGTCCCATCGCCATCGCAGGGCGGTCGCGCGCTGCCAGCGGAGCTGGAGCGCATCGTGCTGCGCGCGCTGGCGCCGTCGCCCACGGACCGTTTTCCGTCCGCGGGCGCGCTTGCCGCCGCGCTCCGGGCCGGCGAGCCGTGGACTCGGCGGGCCCACGTGACCGCCGAGTCCCGGCGTGGCGTACCGCCCTCGGTCGCCGTGCTCCCATTCGCGAACCGGAGTCCATCGCCGGACGACGAATACTTCGCGGATGGGATGACCGACGAGCTGATCAACGCGCTCGCCAAGGTTCCGGGCCTGCACGTGGTCTCCCGCACTTCCTGTTTCGCCTTCAAGGGTCGCTCCGAGGACGCGCGCGAGATCGGGCGCCGCCTCCAGGTGGCGACGGTGCTCGAGGGCAGCATCCGCCGGGCGGGGCGGCGGCTCCGGGTCGCCACCCAGCTCATCAACGTCGCGGATGGATTCCTGCTCTGGTCCGAGAGCTTCGACCGGGAGGCGGAGGACGTCTTCGCGATCCAGGACGAGATCGCCCGGGCGATCAGCAGCGCGCTGCGCGGCCGTCTGCTGGACCCCCGGGCCGAGGCGCTGGTCAGGCGTCCGACTCAAGACCTCGAGGCCTACCAACTGTACCTCAAGGGCCGCCAATCCTGGAACCGTCGCACCGAACAGGACCTCCAGGATGCGAGGCGTGCCTTCGAGCAGGCGTTAGCCCGTGACCCCGTCTTCGCCCTGGCGCACGCGGGCATGGCCGATACCTGGGCGCTGCTCGGCTTTTACTCTGCAGTGCCGCCGGGGGACGCATACCCCCGGGCCAAGCAGGCCGCGCGCCAGGCGCTCGACATCGACCCTGCCCTCGCCGAGGCGTATCCAGCGTTCGCCTACTCCGCGATGTACTACGACTGGGACTGGGTCGAGGCCGAGCAGGCGTTCCGGCGCGCCATCGAGCTGCACCCCGGCTATGCCAACGCTCACCAGTGGTACGGCAACTTTCTCTCGGTGATGGGCCGGACCGAGGAGGCCATCGCCACCTTCGAGCGCGCCCTCGCGCTGGATCCGCTCTCCGCCCTCAAGTACGCGGCGCTGGGATGGGGCTGCTACTTCGCGCGGCGCTACCAGCGGGGCGAGGAGGAGTGTCGGCGCGGCGTTGAGCTGGAGCCGACCAGCGTGGTGGCTCACGGGTGGATGATGCTGAATCTCCTTTCCCTCGGCCGCAACGCGGATGCGGTCGCGGCAGCGGAGGAGACCGCTCGCCTCTCGGGCTACGGGGTCTCCAGTCTCGGGCTCCTGGGTTACGCCTACGGTGCCGCCGGGCGTCGAGCCGATGCGCGATCGGTGCTGGAGCGCCTGACCACGATCTCGGCGACCCGGTACATCTCGCAGTACGATGTGGCCCTCATCCACCTGGCGCTGGGCCACCGGGACGCCGCTATGGAATGGCTCCAACGAGGCCACGCCGAGCGGGACCACCAGATGGTGTTCCTCAAAGTGGATCCCAGACTCGATGCCCTCCGGGAGCGGACGGATTTCGGCCGGGTGCTCGAGCGGATGCGATTCTGATCGACGTTACGCGGGAAGGGCTGCGAGCATCTCCGACATCGCCCTGAAGCGGTCCGCGCGAGCCTTGGCCAGCGCCCGGCCGATGGCCTCGTCCACGGCACCGGGGACCTCGGGCCGTAGTCGGCGGACGGCCGGAATGGGCCCGCGCAGGATGCGGTTCGCCACGTCGGTGAGGGTGCGACCCGTAAACGGCAGCTCTCCCGACAGCATTTCGTACAGCATGCATCCCAGGCTGTAGATGTCCGTCCCCTGGTCGAGGTCGGGCTCCTCCCGCAGCTGCTCCGGGCTCATGTAG
>DATLHD010000194.1:0-13643 GCA_035540075.1 Gemmatimonadales bacterium | reverse complement strand
GAACGTCGCGTGAGGCGAACTCGGTGGGCCGGTCTCGCACGTAGCCGGTGCGCCCGAGCTGTGCCCCGAAGTAGTGGCGGACGTTGCCCGCGAGGTGGAGCGCAAGCGTGCCCGCCGAGTTGGTGATTCCGGGGGGTGTGTCCCAGAGCGCGCGCTCGTCGGGATACGCGCTCACCTCGCGCGCCAGAGCCTGGAGATCGCGATCCAGGATCGCCGCTACCGCTGCTACGAGCATGTCACTTTCCTCCTACCGACCGGCGCGCACGGTGATCGGCCATTCGATGTGGCGCTGCCGTTCGGGCTCGCCCCACAGCGGCTCGAGACGGCCCTGGAGCTCGAGCATCGGATCGACGCCGGTCACGTTCCTGCACTTCGCCACCGCCGACCAGGTCGAGACATACCCGAGCATCTGGCCCAGTGTCCAGTGGCCGGTCATGGGGGGTGACGCGATCGGGACCTCGTCGAACGGAAAATCGAGCGTGCGGTACGCCGTCTCGACCAGGCGACGCTCGGGCGCCCAGTACGGACCGACCACCCGATCGTAGAAGTCCTCGAGCACGGCGTCCATCGCACCGTCGCCCATCCGCTGGACCCCGTATGTCCAGGCCACGAAGAGCCCGCGGGGCAGGAGTACCCGGCGGACTTCGGCGTAGAACTCGGGGAGATCGAGCCAGTGGAGCGCCTGCGCCACCGTCACGACGTCGGCCCACCGTTCCCGCAACGGCGCCGATTCCGCGCGGGCCGCCAAGTAGCGGATCCGTGGGTGCGGTGTCGCGGAGTGAAGCTGCTGCCGGCTGGCGTCGCTGGCGACCACGGTGTCGAAGCGACCCGCGAGCGGCGCGGCGGCTTGCCCGGAGCCCGTTGCGCAATCCCACAGCCGCCGGCGACGCGGGCTCGCCGCCGCGATCGCATCGAACAGTCCCTCCGGATAGCGGGGTCGGTACTCCGCGTATCGGGCTGAGAGCTGGGAAAAGTGGTCGGCGAACTCGCGCACGACTGGCACTCGCTACGGACCGGGCCGATCGGTGGACGCGACGGCCTTCAGGATCCAGCGGTCCTGGGGCTTCTCGTAGATCTCGACCCAGGCGTACACCACGTCCTCGGCCACCGGTCGGCCCGTGCTGTCGGGCGCGGTCAGCCGGACCCGCTTGCGCACGATCTTCCACGCCATCCGGCCGTCGGGCGAGACGCGAAGGTAGGGCGGCTCGATGTCGTCCCAGGCCTGAAAGGTCGATCGGTCGAAGTACCCCTGCATCCGCGTTCGGTTCTCATCCGGGGATGAGACCGTCACCTCGCCGCCGGACACCGAGCGGAGACTGTCGTCGAACGAGGCGACCATCAGGTCCGCCCGCTTGTCGAGATGCGCCGTGCGCGCTGCATCGTGGAGCCGGAGCAGCTCGGCGCGATCCCGCAGCAGGTCGGGAGCCGGAGCCCCGCAGGCGACCAGCAGGACCAGCGGGATTAGACGCCGGCGCACAGGGTCAGGCGCCGCCGACGGGCTTCACCTCGGCAACGCGGAGCTCGACCGCCTGCCGGGGCACTTCGACGCCGCGGAGAATCAGCTTGACCAGTCTGGCGGTCCCATAGCTGCGCACCTGGACGCCAATGCAGTGGCCGGTCGAGTCGATCGCGACCTGATCGGTGCCCGCCAGGTCGAGCGCGACGCTCGCCCGAGGCAGCAACTCTTCGAGCTCATGCACGCTCGCCGTGCCGGAGCAGGGCTTGGCGGCGGTCGAGGTCGTCATCGTTAGCACCAGCAACGCGACAGTGGCGCACGTGGGCGCGAGCGAGCGAATCATTGGATCCTCCGGAGGGGGGTTCTCCAACTTACCTCCCGTTTCGCAACCGCTCCAGCACCTGCTCGGCCTGCCAGATGTGCCGCTCCTGGTGCGGCGGAAGAATCGTGAGACAGGCGTACAGGTTGTAGCGGATCCGAGGGTTGAACGGCGACCTGATCTTCACCATGTGGATAGGACGTCCGTCGGTCTGGGCGACGACATCGAGCTGTTCCTGCTGGAGTCGGTCGAAGGCGGTGAGAAGCTGACTCAGCGGCTCCGCGCCGGTGGGGACGAATTGCGCCGCGGTGCGCACACGGACGCGCACCGGTGGACCGGCCGTGCGCCAGAGCATCCAGCCCGTGGGGTCTCGCCGGAACCTGGCCGGTGCGGCGCCGCCGATCGCGGCGGCGTCGGCCAACGCCGTTCGGATCAGCGGGAGGAAGGCGATCGCCGTCAGGTTGAGGTGGGCGATGCATTCTCCGGCCGACCACCGGTCCGGATCGGCCCGCGCAGGCCACGATCCGGGCGGCGTCGATTCGGCAAGGCGGTGCAGCCGCGCCTGGGCGGCAAGCAGTCCGTCGGCGACTGCCTGGAGCTGGGGGTGCATCGGGGGGGACTAGCCGCCGGCCGGACGCCCGCGTGCCGGCGCCACGACGGCGATGCACTCGATCTCCACCCGTGCGCCGAGCGCGAGGCCGCTCGCACCCATCGCACTCCTGGCCGGGAGATGCTCCGGAAAGACCGTCACGTACACCCGGTTCATCGCGCCCCACTCGGCCATGTCGGCCAGCATCACCAGGCACTTGACCACGCGGTTCATCGAGGAGCCGTTGGCCTCCAGCACGGCGCGGATGTTCTCCATGGTCTGCCGCGTTTCAGGCTCGATTCCGCCCTTGACGAGCGCGCCGGCGCTGTCGGTGCCGATCTGGCCCGAGAGGTAGAGCATGTCGCCCACCCGAACGGCGGCGGAAAACGGGAGAGAGGAATTGCCGGGGACGGGCACAAAGACGGGGTCCATGGGAGGCTCAGGTGCGGGGTCGCATCCGGCGAGGGTGAGGGCGGCGCCGAGGACGAGTCGCCGAGTCGCGGACGCGGCTCTCACGAAGGACACCGCGTCGCGCCCACCTCCAGCACCGGGGGCATGAGAATCAGACGGTCGGCCACGTGCGGGTTCCTCCCGCTGCCTGGGACCCGGACGTACCAGGCACCAGGCGCCTGGTGCTGGCTCGGCTCGAGCAGAGTCCCGCCGACGTCGCGCACCGTTTGCTGGCGCTCCCCAGGGGTGGCGGTCGGCCGGAACACGACCGTGAGCAGGTCGGGGACCTCGCCGCCCGACGCCCGGCAGGCGGCGGCCAGCACGCTGTCCACCGCCGGTGGAGGTGCGGGAGGATCGGCTGCCGGCGCCGACGCACCCGACGGCGTCGATCGCGCGGCACTCGTGTCCCGCCGGAGGCTGTCCGGCACCAGGCTGTCGGGTGGAGCACCGGTCTGCCCTGAGGGTACGGCCGTGGAATCGGGCGGCCGGCCGGCACTATCGACGTTGGTCGAGGTTGGCGGATTCCCCGACGGGGGATTACTTGGAGCGGTGGTATCCTGGGCGTGCAGGGCGGAGCCGGCACGGCCGGTGAGCAGGGCCGCGACAATGAGGGTATGCTTCCAGAGCGACCGAATGCCCCGAGGTGACGTCATGCGCAAACTCCTTCGACCATCCCTACTCTCAATCCTCACGGCAACCGCCGCCTGCGCCGGGAATACGTCCAGCGGCGGCACTGCCCCCGACACCACCGCAGCCACCGCCACCACCGAGGGGGAGGCGGGTGGGGCGCTCCGCATCGAGAACCGCACCAACCGGGACATGGACATCTTCATCCGCGGTCAGTCGCGCGGCCCCGTCCGGGTGGGGTTCGTTCCCGGCGGCGAGACCGCCACCTTCAAGCTGTCGCCCGCGATGATCTCCGGCGTCAGCTCGTTCCGCGTCGAGGCTCGGCCGATCTCCGGCGGCGGCAACGCCACCGTGAGCGAGCCATACCCCGTGCGAAAGGGCGAAGAGACCTTCTGGTCCATCCCACCCTGATCCACCCGCGGGATCACGCGGGAACCACTCCCGCGTCCCGTTCCAGCGTACCCAGCCGGGCGTCCATTTCAGCGTCGATCTGCTTCCTCAGGGCGGAGAGTCGCTCGGCGTAGCCCTCCAGCGCCCGGTCGAGCTCGGTCTCCGGGCCCCAGCGGGGCACGGTGGCGGGGTGCCCGTCCGTATCCAGCGCGACGAACACGACGACGCAGTGCCCGGTGCGACGGCGCTCCGGACGCCTGGGATCGCCGGCATAGACGTCCACGGCGATGTCGAGACTGGTGCGCCCGGTGCGGATCACCAGCGCGCGAAGCTCCACCAGCTCGCCGACGTGGATGGGCCCCAGGAAGTGGAGCGCGCCCAGGTAGACGGTGACGCAGTAGGTCCCGGTCCAGCCGGCCGCGCAGGTGTACCCCACCTGGTCGATCCACTTCATCACCGCCCCGCCGTGCACCTTACCCCCGAAGTTCACGTCGGTGGGCTCGGCCAGGAACCGGAGGGTGATGCCCCGCTGCGGCGTCGCCGTCATCAGCCGAGCACGACCGCGGTGCCGCTCGCGCTCACCATCAGCATCCCGCCCCCGCTCCCGACCTGGATGGTCTCGTAGTCGAGGTCCACCGAGAGTACGGCGTTGGCGCCGAGATCCTCGGCCTGGCGCTCCATCTCCTCCAACGCGATCGCCTTGGCCTTGCGCAGCTCTCCCTCGTAGGCGGCGGACCGCCCGCCGACGATGTCACGAATGCCGGCGAAGAAGTCGCGGAAGATATTGGCGCCGAGGATGGCCTCACCGCTGACGATGCCGAGATGGCGGGCGACCCGCCGGCCTTCGATGGTGGGCGTAGTGACCGAAAGCATGCCGTTCTCCGTCGGAGGTAGATCGTTTCCAAAAAGGTAGGCCGGGTCCGCGGTCCTGCCTAGGCGGGAACACCGTCAGTGATGACCAGCTGGGTGTCGGCGCAGGACTGGCGGATCTCTCTCGCCGGAGTGTATTCGGGCGAGTTCCACCAGGCGCGGGCCCGCTCCACGCTCGGGAACTCGAGAATCACGAGGCGCGAGGGCGTCCACGCGCCCTCTCGCACATCCACCGTGCCGCCCCGCACCAGGTAACGGCCCCCGTAGGCGGAGACCGTCGGGGTCGCGAGTCGCCTGTACTCCTCGTAGCGCACCGGGTCGCGCACGGTGACGTTGACGATGACGTATCCCGCCATGATCGCTTCTCCGTCGTGGAAGGTTCAGCGGACGGTGCGGGTCGCCGCCCGCGGGGAGTCGTCACCAGACCAGAGCAGGAAGGCGAGCGGGAGACCAGCGGTCAGATCACGACGCCCATGCGCTGGACAGCGCGCTGGAGGAAGTGCAGGCGGGCGAGCTCGCTCACCTCGAGGATCCGCGCCTCGTCCGCCCGAGAGCGGCCCCGCCCCGAGCGCCAGAGCCACCCTTCCGTGGCGCAGCGCACCATGGCGGCCGCGCTCTCGACAGGCGACTCCCGATGGAGCGCGTCGACATCGAGCGTGCAGGTGCCGGTGATGCGGGAGTAGTAACCGTGCGCCGGAGGCCGACGCATGAGGAAGAGGCCCGTGACGTGCTGCTGGAGTCGTCGGCGGAGACCCGGCGAGAGCCTGCCGAGCAGGACGAGGGCGGACTCGAGCTGGGCCCGGGCGTCCGGCATGGTGCCGCCGCCCCGGAGCACCGGGAGCCCGCCGGCCCGCGGCAGCCCGGCCAGCGCCACGCCGGCGAGAGTTGCGAGCAGCCGGTGCAGGCTCACGGTGACCGCGAGCGACAGCCGCCGGGCCACTCCCAGTCGGGACCCGCTCTCCTCCTGTTCTCCGTGTTCGCCGGGCATCGAAGCTCCGCGTGACTGTCGGCCTCAACTATCCCGCCCAAATGCCGTTCGCGCCAGACCACGGAGCTACACTGCGCGGACCATCACCCGATCGGTCTGCCGATCACGGCCCAGCACGAAGTCCTTCGCCCCACAGTCCTCGAACCCGCATTTCCGGTAGAACGCCTGGGCGCGAAGATTTCGCTCCCACACGGCCAGCCACACGGTGCGCGCGCCCCGTTCCATCGCGGCCTCGAGGCTCGCCATCATGAGCGTCTGCGCGACGCCGCGCCCCTGCCAGTTGCGATCCACGTAAAACCGCCGGATCTCGATGGGAGCGGTGCTGGACACACAGTCCGGCGCCGGTCCCCCGTACAGCTGCGAATACCCCGCCAGACGGCGTCCGTCCTCCGCCAGGAGGGTAACGATGCCGGGGTCGTAAATCTCCGCGCTCTGGCGCTCGGGGCCATAGTTGGCCGCGAGGTACAGCGCCATGTCCTCGGCCGTGTTGTCGGCAGCGAACGTCTCTCGGAACGTCCGCGCGGCGAAGGCCGCCAGGGCGGCGGCATCACCCGCTTGGGCCGGGCGGATGCTGGTCAATGGATACGTCGAGGAAGTCTCAGGGCCTGCTGCCACTTCTTGCACCTCCGTCTTCAGAGAAACTACACGAGGTCCGGCGACACTGCTGCCGGGCGATGCGGAAAGCTCTTGCATCTCGACAGGCGGACGGCGCAGCGGCCCTAGCGCGGCCGCGCATCTGCCTTGCGGAACAAGGGCTTGCGCAGGTCACCCATGCGGGCACGTCCATTGCCTTCCCCGGCGGCGTGCTCCGTCGCCTCCGCTCACCAGTCGTGGCCCTCGCCACCTTGCTCGTCGCCTGCGGGTTCGACCCCGCGGGGAGTCAGTCATGGGAGCCGCCGGGCATCTACCGCGAATGGTGGGCTGCGACCGAGGCCTGCTCGGGGCTGAGCGGCGACTTCGACCGGATCGAGTGGATGGTCGTGCCGGGGGAAAGCTTCGAGTGCTCCAGCGGCCAGTGCGTGGGCCACTGGGACCCGGGGCACACGATCTTCATCGCGGAGAACTGGAAAGAGCATGAGATGGTGGTCCGCCACGAGATGCTCCACGACCTCATGCGCCGGAGCGGCCATCCCAACCCTCCCTTCGGCAACGGCTGCCCGCTCACCTGGGAAACCTGGCTGACCAGGCCCTTGATGGCGCCGGCCCCCACCGACGTCCCTACGCTGCTCGACTGATCGCCGGCGGCGTCAGCCTCCCCCCAGCACGATGTTCTCGCTGCCCGGCATCTGAGGATTCTCGGCCAGCCAGCGCCGGATCCGCTCTCGCAGCGACTCGGGGGTCTCACCCGGCACGGCAGGGAGTCGGGTGATCGCTTTGGGACCGAGGGTGATGTACCAGGAGAGCTGGCCTACGGGCGCGCCGCCGCCCTCGGCCGCGGACTCCGCGCTCTCACCCCGCCGGAGCGTGTAGCGCCGGCCCTCGAACTCCAGCTCGAATCGTTCTTCCATAGTCAGGGTGTCCGTCCGCCGTCGGGTAGAGGTTCCACCGCGAGCACCTCGAGCAGCCGTCCCCTCACATCGCGATAGACCAGCGCGGGCGGCTCCGGGCAGGCGGTGACCTGGAGAGCGTGGGTTCCCTCGTCCAGCCGCGCCCGCAACAGTCGCCACTCGCCGGCGTGCCGCCGGTAGGCGCAGCTCAACGTAAGCTCCCGACCGGAGAGAAGATTCTTCCAACCCACCACGATTTCGTCGCTCCCGATCCGAAGGCGCAGGGTGTCGGGGGGACCGGGGATGCGCCGCTTCGCCATCGCCGCGAACAGGACCGTGGGCGCCGGGCCGGCGTTGGGGCAGCTGGTGTCGAGCGCGGGGGCATGCCCGCCGCATGCGGTCAGTGCAGGCAGAAGGAGCGATACCCGGTGCTGCACCCAGTGTCTCACCGGTCGAGGCCGAGCGTCCGGCTCACCTCGTCATCCTCCGGTACCGGATCGAAGGCCTCGAGCAGCTCGGAGGGAATCGGGCGGCGGCGGCCGCTGGCCAGGTCTACGAAGACCCAGATCGTCTCGGCGCGGGCCAGCACGGTGCGATCATCCTCGCGAACGAAGAGGTAGCGCCGCGGCGTGGAGCGCTGATCGAAGCGTGGCACCCAGGTGTGCGCTCCGAGCCGCTCGTCGGCGAAGGCGGGACGGAGATACTCGATGAAGTGCGACCGCACCACCCAACCCGCCCCCAGCTCCAGGTACCGGCGCATGGGCCAGCCTACCGCGGCCGAGTGCTCGATGGCCACGTCCTGCATCCAGCCGACGTACGCCAGGTTGTTGACGTGGCCCTGGACGTCTATCGCCTGGGCCGGCACGGCGAATCGCTTGGAGAAGACGCGGACCCGGCTCACACCAGCAGCACGACGACCATCACGATACCGAGCACCATCAGCGACCAGCCCAGCAACAAGGGCGTGATCTCCGCGTGCGGTGACGGCATCTCGCTTCGGCCCAGCCGTTGGCAGAACTTTTGATACCGGCGCGTGCCCGCCCCGGTCGCGATCACGCCGAGCACGACCAGCACCGCGCCGAGGTACGGAGACAGTCCGGTCCCGGGCGGCACCGGACCGCCCTGTGCCCGGAGGATCCGGAGGAAGAGGCCGAAGCGCGCCACTACGAAACCCAGAGCCATGACCGTAATGCCGGTGCGAAGCCAGGCCAGGAAGGTGCGCTCGGCGGCGAAGTAGATCCGGGGGTCAGCGTCGGTGTTGAGCATGCGAGCAGAGTATGGTCGGGCCCTGGGCGCTGCCGCTAGCCCCCCGGCTCTCGCTCCCAGAGCGGCGGATAGCGGACGACGAAGCCGGCATCATCCACCTCGATGTCGGTGACGAACTCACCGCCAGACGAATCGTAGTGGTAGGTGGACTCGCCCGTGCGGGTGTAGGTCTGGACCAGCGGCTCGAGGGCCAGCTCCGGAAACTTGAGCCATGCCGAACGGACCTCCGCCCGCTCACCCTGGTTGAGCGCGAGACGACGGATCGGGATGGCATTGGAGGCGGGGCTGAAGGACAGGTCCAGATCCACGCACCCCGCGACCGCGGGTGCGGGCTGCCCATTGATCGTCCAGCGGCGGGCGGTGTCGGTGTAGAGTTCCGCCTTCACGGGATCGGCGCCGTACCACCCGGTCACTCGCGCGTGCAGCGTGCGCCAGGCGGCGTCGCACACGATCTGATACTCGAGCCGGCAGGACCGGTCGAGCAAGAAGACTGCGGTGCCCCCCAGTTGCCAGAAGGGGGCGTGGTGCACCAGGCGCGCGGCCTCGTGACCCGGCTGATCCAGCCGGCGCCACGTGGCGGTATGGACGCCGTTCACCGTTAGGCCGTTCTCCCCGCTTGAGGTCTGGCCCGTCTCATGCAGGAAACGTCAGACTCGTCCGATTTTGGCCCGGAAGGGCGCCCTGGTGCCGCGGATTGCACTCCGTCCGTCCAGGATGCGTGCCCCCGGATCAACCCGTGCTCGAACGGATGACCTGATGACACCGCTCCTGCAAGCCTCCTGGGCAACCGCCGTCACGCTCGCGCTCTACGCCTTCTACTGCTTCTGGGAAGCCGGTCGGGCCGACCTCGCCCATGGCTTCCGCCATCTGGCAGCGGGCCGCCCCGGCTCCGGCGGGCATGGCTATCGCACCCGCGCCTGGTGGGCGGTCGCGGGTGCCCTGCTGATCACCCTGGCCGGTGTGCTCTGAACCTGAGAGACTCTACCGAGTATGGTCCGGGCCCGCACGATGATCCATCCGCTGGAAAGCCAGAAATTCATGAATCGCCTCCACCGCCGCAGTGTCGGTCGTGCGTAGCCGAAGCGCCGCACCACGAGGCAGACTTTCAACCGTATAGCTGATCTTCTCACGTTCCGACGCCATCACCTCGGTGCCGGGCACCTCTCGCGCGTGCACGAACCCGGGCAGTGTGAAGTTACCGTTGGCAAAGGCTGCCGCGATTCGACCCATGTGGGCCATGATCTGTACTCGTCCCGCGCTGTCCGAGACGTCGCGCTGAAGCTCGATCCGACCTCCGTCGGGGAGCGGCTCGAACAGGTGGGTGGACGTGTACTGGTCCACTCCCATCGCCTCGCGACCGCGGGCCTGCACGCCGACGAATCCGCTATCCGCGTCGGCGGCCCTGTGGCGGGCTTCGGCGCTCTCAGCAGCGCCGGGCGACCCGCTGCAGCCTGAGAGCACCAAGGCGCAGGCCGCTGCGCCGAGCCGGCAAACGGCGCTCACTCCGGCGCTTCCTTTCCCACTCGATCGATCGCCTGTCGTACCGCGTTCTCCTGATCCTCGCTCAAGGGAGGAGCTCCAGGAGTCTGCGCCTGAATGAGCGCGCCCAGCACCAGTCCCTGATCGCGCCGCGCGCAGACCGCGCACAGCGCCACTGAATGGAGTGTCGCTTCCCGGCGGTGGGTGAGAAACACCTCCGCCTTCCGCTCCAGGCAGCGCTGGCACAGCTCCGGCTGACTCACCGCTCCAGCCACAGCCGCTTGAGCAGCTGGATCTGCCCTGTGTGGTAGGCATCGTGCATCGCGATGCCGACCAGGAGCTCGCCGTATGTCCACCGCTTCGATCCGGACGGCCGACGGCCGAGGGCCTCGGGATCCACCTCGCGTACCGCCTCCACCAGACGCTCGTGCTCGGCCCGAAGTAGCGCGACATCCGCCGTCCACGCCCGCTGGTCCGGCCCATCCGGAGGCGCGGGCCAGTTGGATGGCGCCCGAGGGAACACGCCCCGCGCGCTCCCGACGAGAAGGCGGCGCACGGCGTAATTCCAGTACGCGATGTGGAGCGCCAGACCCCAGATGCTCTTCCGCCTCGGCCCCGGACGCCACGCCGCCTGCTCCGCCGTAACACCGCGCAGCGCGCCGAGCGGCGTGGGGCCGCCGTGCCAGCCGCCTCGTCCTGAGCGCGGCTGGATCGCCTCCGCCAGCAGCGTGATCGCCGCAGCCGTCATCTGACCGCCTCCATAGCCATCGGATTGAGCATAGACGAGGACGCCTGAACGCGAAATGCCGTCGCTATCTTTCGAGTCATGTGGCGCTTCCTGCGGCGGGTGGGGATCCTCTTCTGGCGTGCGATCACGCTGCGGTGTCCCAACTGCGGCGGCGGCCCGATCTTCGACGGATGGTTGCGGATGCGGACTCATTGCCCGCGCTGTGGCCTCCCGCTGGAGCGCGGGGAGCAGGGCTACCAGGTCGGCTCCTACATGTTCGCCATCATCGCGGCGGAGCTGGTGTTCGCGGTCATCTTCCTCGGCGTCCTGCTGGCCACCTGGCCCGACCCCCCGTGGAACCTGCTGCTGTACGGCGGGATGGTCCTCATGCTGGTGGTGCCCTTCCTCTTCTTTCCCTTCTCCAAGACGCTCTTCCTAGCCTTCGACCTGACGTTCCGGCCCGCCACACCCGACGAGCTCGCGCGCCACCGCACGCAAGGCGCCTCCTAGAACTCTCCGGTGCGCTCGGCGCCGCCCGAGATTCCTCGGGAGCCGCCCGCGGGGACCGCCCGTGCCAGCAGCGTGCGAAGGTCCGGCTGCTCGCTCTCCCATTCCGTGCGCAGGCACGACACGATGCGCACCTCGCCGAGGCTCTCGACCAGAAGCGTGACGTGGGTTGCCGCCTCCTCTTGACGCACCTCGGGGCGGCGGCGGAACGTCCAGGTCCGGCCGTCGAATGCGGTGAAGGTATGCAGGCTCACGAGCCCGTCGCGCGCGGCCGGTCGAGGTAGGCGCGGGCAGCGGCCACCTCGGGACGCCGTCCGTCTCCGCTTTCCATCGCTTGGAGATACTCACCGTACGCCTTCGTCGCGGCCTCGTGGTCGCCGGCGAGCTCGGCGGCTCGACCGGCACCATAGTAACTCCGGGCGCGGCCGCGCTCCCGCGCGAGGGTGGCCCGGTACGCGGCGAGCGCCTCGCGATGGCGACCGGCCGCGAGGAGCATGTCGGCCTGCAGCTCCCGCGCGGGGAGCAGCTCGGCCGGAGTGACCGGGTGCTTGTCGGTCACGTCCTCGCTGTCCGCCGCGGCGGCCGCGAGCGAGAGTCCGCCCACCGTGTCCCCCGATGCGAAGAGGACCCAGGCCTTCGCCGCGTCGCGCCTGATCTCCGCGATGCGTGCCCAGTAGGGCTCCTGCCGGCGAGCCAGGGAGCGAGCGATGTCGTCGAGCGAAGCGATGTCGGTACGCGCCGCCGCGGCGTTACCACTCCGCGCCGCGCCGAGCGCGCGGGTAAAGCGACGGAGGACGACCGACACGCCGCTGTCACCCGGCTGTGGGGCGCGGAACGACGCGGCCGCGGCCCAGTCGCCGAGCTCGAGCGGGAGCCGGGCGGCCATCGCCGTCCGGTTGTACTCCGCCACGAGCGCGTTCCTGGAGAGCACCACGCCGAGCGATTCGCCCCGGGCGACGGCCCGCCTCGCCGCCGAGTCGCGGCCCCGCTGGAGATAGCCGTACACGGCATAGTCCAGCACGTGCAGCTCTTCCGGGCTCGGGCCCGGCGCTTCCGTGGCGCGCATGTGAGCCATACCCGCCTGGAACGCCCGCAGGTTCGCGGATACGGTCTCGTCCCACAGCCCCAGCCGCACGAAGATGTGCGATGGCATGTGTTGCGCATGCGGGGCGGCGGGAGCGATGGTGGCGTAGCGTCGGGCCGCCTTCAGCCCGAGTGACGCGAGGGCTGGAGAGTCGGTCGAGTGGATGATGTAGTGCGCGAGCCCGGGGTGGTCGGGATAGCGATCGTAGAGTGGATCCAGCAGCGCGATCGCGCGCTTCTGCTGGGCGAAGGTGGTATCGGTGCGAGGGGCGGTGGCCACGAGCGCGAGCGCGTGGTAGATCGTGACCTCCACGTCTTGAGGAAAATCCCGGTGCAGCCGGGCGAGGGTGTCCGCGTAGGCCCGCAGCCGATCCGCATTCGGGGTCGCCGGGGCATCGCGGTACAGCGCCGCCACCGCATTGACGAAGCCCTGCTCACGCGCGGTCGGCAGCGGCCTCGCCGCCGCCAGCGCCGCTGCCTCGGCGCCAAGGGCCAGGGTCGGCCCGACCGGGCCCCCGGCGAAGGGATTGCCCCAGGCATTGAGGGCGCGTCCCCATTGAGCCATGGCGCAGGTCGAATCCGCGGCGAGCACCGCACCGAATGCCCGGTCGCCCTCTTCCCACCAGAAGGAGTGGAGCACCGCCATCGCCTGCTCGAAGCGACCACGAGCCTCGGCGGTGCAGGAGACCGGAAAGGTCACCCGGCCCAGGCGACCGAGGTGGAGGTGCTCGGCGTGCTCCTGCGCGCCCAAGCGGGCGGCGCCGGGCACCCACGCGATGAGAGGGACGAGAAGAAGGATGAGAGTTCGGAGCATCATGGCACCCTCCGCTCCCGCGGAAGCTAGGCGCCGGGACCCGAAGCTTCCAGCGCGAGGCAGCGTCTCACTTCGGCCAAAAGGCGCTCGGACGCGAACGGCTTCGAGAGTACCCCGCAGGGGCTCGCGATCCCGAGTCCGGTCAGCTGGTTCATGTCGTACCCCGACATCAGGATCACCGGAAGACGGGGATGCTCTAGCGAGAGCGACCGGAGGAGCTCCACGCCATTCATGCGCGGCATCACGATGTCGGAGACGACGACGGCGAGCTCCACCACACCGCTCCGGATCAATGACAGGGCATCGAGTCCGTCGACGGCTTCCTTCACCCCATAGCCGGCCTCGCGCAGCACCCTGGAGGCGAAGCGCCGAACGGTCGGCTCATCATCCACGATGAGAATGGACACCTCGTTGCCGGAGCTGGAGTGCTCCGGCGCCACGTCATCGCTTCTCGACATCATGTGTCCTGGTTGTGAAACCGAAGGCTAACGCGTTCCGCGGTGGCGCGCGAGCCCCTCCATCAGAGAGCGCGAGCCAGGAGCCACACCCCGATGGCGCCCACGGCCGCACCCACCAGTCTCCGGTAAGTCG
>DATLHD010000193.1:0-4237 GCA_035540075.1 Gemmatimonadales bacterium | reverse complement strand
AGGCTGAACCGGAAGCTCACCGGCGGCATCTTCATCGCCTGGGAGGGCGTGACGCTCGGGATGACGCTCAAGACCCGCCATGAATTGGACTACCTCCGCCGCACCGGCTCGGAACGGGCCGACGGCAAGCGCCAGGAGCACGAGGACTGGCTCGTGCTCCTGGCGTTCAATCACGTGTTCGCCGCGCTCGAGGCGTACGTCGGCGCCCACCTGGCGGACTTCCCGGGAGACCTGCGTCTCCGCGCCGTCCCTGGTGGAGTGGGGGCCTCCCTGAGCATGCCGCAACTCCGATGAATCGCGCGCCCATCGGCATCTTCGATTCGGGGATCGGCGGGCTGACCGTCGCCCGCGCGATCTTCGAGCAACTCCCCCACGAATCGACGGTCTACTTCGGTGATACGGCCCGGGTGCCTTACGGGCCCAAGTCTCCCGAGACGGTGCGGCGCTACAGCCTGGAGATCCTGCGCTGGCTGCTCGAGCAGCAGGTAAAGGCGGTGGTCATCGCCTGCAACACCAGCACGGCGCACGCGCTGGAGACGCTGCAGGCCGCATCCCCGGTGCCCGTGATCGGCGTGATCGAGCCTGGCGCCAGAGCTGCTGCCGGGCAGGGAAATGGAAAACCGATCGGCGTGATCGGGACGGCGGGCACCATCGCGAGCAACGCCTACGCCAGGGCGATCCAGCGGGTCCGGGGCGACGCGCGGGTGGAGCAGAAGGCCTGTCCCCTGTTCGTGCCGCTGGTGGAGGAAGGCTGGTTCGAGCACCACGCCGCCGCCCTCATCGCCGAAGAGTATCTCGCGCCGCTCAGAGCGGCGGGTGTCGGTTCGCTGGTGCTCGGCTGCACCCATTACCCGCTCCTGCGCCCGCTGCTTCAGCGGGTGATGGGTGAGGACGTGCGCCTGGTCGACAGCGGCGAGGAGACGGCCCGCGTGGTGGCGTCGGTGCTGCGGGAGCGCGGGCTCGAGGCGCCCGGCGGCGCGGCCGTCGAGCACCGCTTCGTGGTGAGCGACGACGAGGCCCGCTTCCGCCAGGTGGGCGCGCGGTTCATCGGGGAGCGGTTGGGGCGCGCGGAGGTGGTGCCCCTGGGTTGAACTGCCGGAGCTCCGCGCCATCCTCGGTCGCCACCGCGTAGCGCAGTCCTTCGAACCAGGCACCCGGATTGAGATAGGTGCCACCGCCCTCGGTGCGCGAAAGCTCCGGGCGGTGGGTATGCCCCATGATCACCATCCCGAGCTCCGCCTCTCTCGCCATCAGCTGGCTGGCCCAGGCGCGCTGGTGGATCGCGGCCGCTGCGAGGCGCTCCTCGCTCACCTCCTGGTCGCCCAGATGGGGGCTCAAAGCCTCGACCAGGCGGAAACCGAGCTCGGGATGCAGCATCCGGTAGATCGCGGACGTCGCGGGGTGGTGGATCAGGCGGTGGAGGATCCTGGCGCGCCGCCGGCCTTCCGCCAGACCGTCGCCGTGAATCGCCGCGACACCGATTCGGCCGAGCCGGAAGGTGAGTCGATAAGGGTCGAACTGGAGTCCGAGGTCCCGGCTCCAGAAGTCGCCGCCCCACCGGTCGTGGTTGCCGCCCACCATGAGGACCGGCATCCGGCGCGAGAGGGAGGCCAGCGCCGCCGCGACCTGAAAGCCCCGGCGCGGTACCACGCGCGAGTAGGCGAACCAGAAATCGAAGAGGTCGCCGTTGAGCAGCAGGCAATCGCCCAGGGTGGGCACCGCGTCGAGGAAGGCCATCAGCGCCTCCTCGACCGGCGGTGGAGTCACGCCGAGATGGGCGTCCGAGACGACGACGAGGGTGTGCCCCAGCACGCGGCCAAAGATGGGTACCGCCGAGGACCGCCGCAACCTGGCGGTCCGATGTCACTTTCGTGTGCTCCCGGGCGTCTACCCGTGAAGTCCCCCGCGGTCGCCCCCGACGTATCGGAGACGTTGGTGAGGGTGAGCTATTCCGAGACCGACCAGATGGGTGTGGTCTACCACGCCCGCTACCTGGTCTGGCTCGACATCGCGCGCACGGAGCACCTTCGCCTCGCCGGCATGAGCTATCGCGAGCTGGAGGAGGCGGGACTTCGGCTGGTCGTCAGCGAGATCTCGGTGCGCTACCGGCAGCCCGCCCGCTACGACGATCGGGTCCGCATCCGCTGCTGGGTGCGCGAGCTGGTCTCGCGGCGGATCGACTTCGGCTACGCGGTGGAGCATGCCGACGAGGGTCGGCTGCTCGCCACGGCCTGGACCTCGCTCATGGCCCTCGATCGCACCATGAATCTCACCCGTATGCCCGACGCGGTGCAGCGCGTCATGCGGGCCGTCCCTGACCCCGTGACCCTTCATGGCTGATCCCCAACGTCTTCCTCGCGTCGCCTTGGCCCTCGCGGGTTGTTTCGTGCTCGCGGCCTCACCGCCGCCGATGGCTGCCCAGCAGGAGGCCGTGGTGGAGCAGATCGCCTCGGTCCTCGCCGCGGAAGACGCGAGGAACTTCCAGCAGCCGGTCATCGCCGGCGCCGTGGTCTCGCCCGACTCCGTGGTGCGGCGCCTCGCCGTGCTCGGGGCAGGACGTATCGGCGATCGGCGCGCCACGCCGCTGGTGCTGCCGCTCCTGACCGACCCCGATTCGACCGTGCGCGTGGCAGCGGCCTTTGCGCTGGGCCTCCTGCGGGACCCGGCCGGCGCCCGCCCCCTCATGGACCGTATCACCGGCTCGCCCGCGCTCGACGGGCCCACGGCGGTGGAGGCGATCACCGCGCTGGCGAAGATCGGCGGGCGTGAGGTCGGCGCCTTCTTCGAGGGCATCCTAGCCGGCAGCGTCGTGCCGACGGTGGAGGACCGGCGCCCCCTGGTGAGCCAGGTGGTGCTGGAGTCGTGGCGCCTGGGTCGCGATGCGCCGGTGGTGTCCCTCCTCCCTTTCCTGGAGGACACGTCTGTCGGGTTGCGTTGGCGGGCGGCCTACACCCTGGGCCGGCTTCGGGCTCCCGCGGCAGGAAATCGTCTCAGCGTCGCGTTGCGCGATCCTGAGGGGATCGTCCGTGCGATGGCGGCCCGCGCGCTCACTCGCAGCTACGCGGATACCGCGGGCCTCGCCTCCAAGACGGTGGCGCAGCTGCTGGCCCGAGCCGCCGCCGACGCCAACGCGCAAGTGAAGATCAACGCCCTTCGCTCGCTGGCCGGCTTCGAGGACTCCACGCTCGCCTCCGAAGTCGTGCCGCTGCTCGACGACCCGCTCCCCAATGTTCAGGTGCAGGCGGCGACGACCGCCGGCGAGCTCGGCGGCGCCGAGGCCGCCCGGGCCCTCGCGCGGGTCGCGGCCGCCAACCGTCCCTTCGGCGTGCGGCGAGAGGCGCTGGTCGGACTCGCGAGGGCCGACACGGCCGCCTTCACCTCGGCGTCGGCCCGTTGGCGAAGCAGCGCCGACTGGCGCGAGCGAGCCGCGGCGGCGGAGGGCACCGCGATCGCCGGTCCGGGCCGGCGGCCGTGGTTCCTTTCGGATCGCGACCCCAAAGTGATCGCGGTCGGACTGCAGGCCTGGTCGGCGGAGGTGGAGGGCCCCGACCTGGTCCTGATGGCCGCGGTCCGCCCGCTGGCGCAGCACGCCGACGCCGCCATCCGGAGCGTGGCCGCCGATGTGCTGAGCCGGGCAGCGGCCCTGGAGGATTTGACGGTACTGGTGGCCTCCTACCGCCGTGCCGGCAATGACTCAGTCCCGGACGCGGCCTTGGCGGCGCTGGGCGCGATCCAGGCCATCGGCGCCTCCTCCGCGGAGGCGCGGGCGAGGGTGGCGGAGGAGTTCGTGTCCTCGGCGCCACGACCCGACGACTACCTGCTGCGCCGCTGGGCCGAGGAGAACTGGCCCGAGCTGGCCGCTCGATGGGGCCGCGCCGCGCCGATCGCCACCGGTCGCAGCGCCCAGGACTACCGCGACCTGGTCCGCCGGTTCATCGTGGCTCCGGACTCGGTGGCGCGGCCCAAGGTGATCATCGAGACCGACCAGCGCGGGCCGATGGAGGTCGAGCTGCTCGGCCCCGAGGCGCCGATGACCGTCGCCAACTTCCTCAGGCTGGTGGATCGGCGCTTCTTCGACCGCAACCGCTGGCACCGGGTGGTGCCCAACTTCGTGGTCCAGGACGGCGATCCTCGGGGGGACGGGTTCGGCGGCCCCGGCGGTGCGATCCGCGACGAGGTCAATCGTCACCGGTACGACGGTCCCATGCTCGGCATGGCGCTCTCGGGACCGGACACG
>DATLHD010000192.1:0-14357 GCA_035540075.1 Gemmatimonadales bacterium | reverse complement strand
ATGGGCGCCGCAGGCATCACTCCAGTCGCAGCCGTCGAGCCGGTCGTCCTCGCCGCCGGCGCCTGAGCCCTCGCCCCACCCCCTACTTCCCCCGGGGCCTCGTCACCAGCACCGGCAGGTCTCCCGTCCGCACCAGCTTGTCGGTGACGCTGCCGACCGCCAGACGGCGCAGACCGCCGCGGCCGTGGGTCGCCAGGGCGATCATGCCAACGCCGGGGCCGGCCGCCGCAGCCTGGATCCCTGCGAGCGCGTTCCCGGCGAGCACGGAGCTCGCGCGGCTCACCATACCCTGACCGCTGATCCAATCGGCGATGTCGTCCAGATAGTCCTGCGCCTCACGCCGCTGGAGCGCCATGAGCTCCTCGTCGAGCGATTGAGGGATCACGGGCGCGTCCAGCAGAAGCGCGACCGGGGGGACGACCTGGACCAGCCCGAGCCGAGCGCCGAACAGTTTCGCCACACCGAGCGCCGGCGGCAGCGCCGCCTCGGCCCAGCGGGAGCCGTCGAGCGGAACCAGGATCTCCTCCAGCACCGGGACCCGCTGGACGGGCGCGACTTCCTCCGGGCGGACCAGCAGGACCGGAACGTCAAGGCTCCGCACCAGTTGGTCCGCCACGCTTCCGAGCCACACCCGTTGCAGCCCACCGCGGCCATGTGTGGTCATCACCACCAGGTCAGGGCCGACCTCGCGCGCGTAGTCAGCCAGCGCCGGCGCGGGCGAGCCGGACAGGTGCGCCGTGGCGAGCTGGATGGCGCCGGCTTCCCTGATCCTGGCGGCCACCCTGTGGAGGTACTCCCGCTCGGACTTCTTCACCGCCAGCTCGATCTTGGTGTACAGTCTTAGGTTATTCTCGTCGAGCGGTGGCGGAAACGGAGGCTGATGGACGAGCACGAGCCGGAGCCGCGCGCGTGCCTTCCGGGCGATGGCCGTAGCCCAGGGAATCGCCTGCTCGGCGAACGGCGAGCCGTCGAGCGGCAGGAGGACGGAGCGGAAGCGGAGCGGCTCGGGAGCCTCGGAGCGCCTGGTCATGCCCGCCGCCTGCCGAGTGCGGCCCGGAAGGGACAGTGCCCGGTGAGGGCGGTGCCGAAGGGCAACAGCCCCATCAGCGTGAGATAGCGCCAAGGCGCAGGCAGGGCACCGTACAGGCCCAGGATGAGGATACCGGCCGCGAGCCGGATCAGCCGTTCGGGCCAGCCGATGTTGACGCTCATGGTGACCTCCGGTTCATGCGCGACTTCGAGATCGGGGCTCCAGAGTAGCCGCGGCCGGATGAAGGAACGATGAAGCCCAGGCGAAAGCCTGGCAGGGGTTTGACGACCCGCACTCCGGTGGCAAATTAAGAATCGTGACCCCCGTCGAAGCCCCTGCCACCCCATCGACCCAGCAGCGCTTGGAGCGGCTCGTCGTCACGACCTCCGCTCTGATCGCCGAAGTGTCCATAGACGGCGTCCTGAATCAGGTCGTCCGCTCGGCGGCCGAGCTCATCGGGGCACATTACGCGGCGGTGGGCGTGCTTGCGCCCGACGGCCGCCTGCTGGAGAGCTTCACGACGTACGGGATCGACGACGAGCTCCGCGCCAGGATCGGTCCTCCGCCGCGGGGGCACGGTATCCTGGGCCTCGTGATCCGGGAGGCCCGCCCCATGCGGCTGCCGGACCTGGCCCGGCATCCCGATTCCTACGGCTTCCCGCCGCACCACCCCCCGATGCACTCCTTCCTCGGCGTGCCCATCGTGGGCCGACGGGGCGTGTTCGGCAACCTCTACCTCACGGAGAAGGTGGGCGGGGCTCTGTTCACCGAGGAGGACGAGTACCTCGCGGTCCTCCTCGCGAACAGCGTGGCGGCCGTGGTGGAGAACGCGAGACACCACGAGGAAAGCGCGCGTCTGCTGGAGGAAGTCCACCAGCTGCACCGGGCGCGCGAGCGCTTCTTCGCCATGGTGAACCACGAGCTCCGCAACGCGCTCGCGGCGGTCTACGGCTGGTCCGAGATGCTGGTGCGCAAGAAGGACCCCAGCACCGTGCCGCAGGCGGCATTCGAGGTGCTGGATTCCGCCCAGCAGGCGATCGGGCTGATCAACGACCTCCTGGACCTGAGCCGGCTGGACGAGGACCGGCTCAAGCCGGTGATCCGGTCGATCGAGCCGGGCAGCGTGGCAAAGCGTGCGGCCGGCCGGGTGACGCCGGCGGCCCAGGCGCGCCGGGTGACACTGGTTCTCGAGGTCGCGCGCTCCCTGCCCACCTGCGAGACGGACTCGAGTCGGGTTGAGCAGATCCTCGTGAACCTGCTGGGGAACGCGATTGAGCACACCCCCGAGAGGACCTCGATCCGACTCGAGGTCTCCGCGCGCGATGGGCTCGTCGTGTTCACGGTGCGCGACGAGGGACCGGGGGTGCCCGCGACCGAGCTGGAGACCATCTTCGACATTTACACGACCAGGAAGGAAGGAGACATGCGCGGTGTGGGGTTGGGTCTCCCGCTCTCACGGAGGCTCGCCCGGTTGATGGGCGGGGACCTGCTTGCGGTGGCGACCGCGGCGGGTGGGGGGGAGTTCAGACTGTCGCTTCCCGCCACGTCGCCATCGTGAAGACATCTTCATACCAGCTTCCCGGCGAACTCAGAGTCGGGTCCCGAGATTGGTGGCCATGAAAATCCTCGTGGTGGAAGACGACCGCAAAGTCGCGGGATTCATCGAACAGGGTCTGCGGGAAGAGGGTTACGTGGTGGATGTCGCGCCGGACGGCGACGAGGCCCTCCTGCTGGCCCACGTGTACGACTACGACATCATCCTCCTCGACATCGTCCTGCCGAAGAAGAACGGCTTTCAGGTCGCGATCGAGCTGCGGCGGGAAGGGCGGAACACCCCGATCCTCATGCTCACCTCCCGCGACGCGGTGGAGGATGTGGTGCGCGGGCTCGACGCCGGGGCCGACGACTACCTGGCGAAGCCCTTCCAGTTCGATGAGCTGCTCGCCCGCATTCGGGCGCTGCACCGCCGCGGAGGAGCCGAGCGGCTCGAAATCCTCCGGTACGGCCCCATCACGCTGGACCGCCTGCGGCACGTCGCGCTGATCAACGACCGCAAGCTCGACCTCACGCCGAAGGAGTTCCAGCTGCTCGAGTATTTCCTCCTGCATCCGGAGGAAGTCGTGCGCCGGACCACGCTCCTGGAGAAGGTATGGGACATGCACTTCGACCCGGAGAGCAACGTCGTGGACGTCCACGTCGGCAACCTGCGCAGGAAGCTGTCGGAGGGGGCCGGAGAGCAACTGCTGAGCACGGTCCGCGGGGTGGGATTCAGCCTGCGCCGGGACGGCCAGACGGAAGCCAGCGCCAGCAACAGCTGATCGGCCGTGGCGCCGCCGCACTTCCGGCCGGCGCCCTGCTCAGCATCGTCGGCGGCCTCGCCCTCCGGTACACCGTCGGCCCTCGCCCCGCCCTGCTGCTCTGGACCGTCGGGCTCGCCATCACGGGCATGCCGGTGGTCTGGAGCACGGTCCGCGGCGCCGCCGCCGGCCGTTTCGCCGCGGATCTCGTCGCCTCCTTCGCCATCGTCGGTTCGGTCCTCCTGGTCCAGCCGCTGGCAGGACTCGTCGTCGTGCTCATGCAGACGGGAGGCGAGGCGCTCGAGCGATACGCCGAGGGCCGCGCCTCCGCAGCGGTCCGGGAGCTGGAGGCGGCGGCGCCCAGGATCGCGCACCAGCTGGAGCGGGGTGAGCCGAGGGACGTCGCAGTCGACGCCGTGAAGGTCGGCGACCTGATCCTGGTGCGGCCGGGGGAGCTGATCCCCTGCGACGTCGAGGTGGTGGACGGCAGCTCCAGCGTGGACACCTCCCGGCTCACCGGTGAGCCGATGCCGGTCCCCGCCCGGCCCGGCTCGCGTTTCTTGAGCGGCAGCCTCAACCTCGACGGCGTCCTGAAGGCCCGGGTCCTCGCGCCGGCTGGCGAGAGCCAGTATGCGCGGATCGTGGAGCTGGTCCGGTCCGCTCAGGCCAGCAAGTCTCCCCTCCAGCGACTCGCCGATCGCTACGCGGTCTGGTTCACCCCGCTCACCCTGGTCGTCTGTGGTGCCACCTGGGCGCTTTCGGGCGACCCGGTCCGCGCGCTCGCCGTGCTCGTGGTGGCGACTCCATGCCCGCTGATCCTGGCCACCCCGGTCGCGATCATCGGGGGAATCAATCGGGCCGCCCGGCACGGCATCATCTTTCGCCACGGGGGCGCCCTGGAGCAGCTCGGCCAGGTCAACGTCGCGATCTTCGACAAGACAGGGACCCTGACGGTCGGCCACCCCGAGGTCGCGCAGGTCATTCCCGCGCGACTGTTCAGCGCGGACGAGCTGCTCCGTCTCGCTGCGGGGGTCGAGCAGGGCTCGGGGCACCCGCTGGCGCGCACGGTAGTCGGGGCGGCCCGGGCGCGCGGTCTCGTGCCGCCGGAGTCGCGGGACATCGTGGAGGCCCCCGGTCAGGGTGTCGGCGGGCGGGTCGAGGGACGGGAGGTCGCGGTCGGGGGTTGGGACTACCTGACGGCGCGCTATCCCGGGATCGACCAGGAGCTGCAAGCGCTCCGCGGGTCGGACGGGCGTGCAGCGCTGCGCGCCTTCGTGGCGGTGGACGGACAGGCGGCAGGGATCATCGAGTACGCCGACCGGGTCCGGCCGGAGCTCGAGGGACTGGTCGCGCGTCTCAGGGCGCTGGGCCTCCGGCGGGTGGTCCTGCTCTCGGGCGACGACCAGGCGAACACCGATGCGGTCGCCAGGGCGATCGGCATCGAGGAAGCGCACGGACAATTGCTGCCCGAGGACAAGGTGGCCCACGTGCGGCGGCTGGTGAAAGCCGGCGAGAAGGTTCTCATGGTCGGCGACGGAACTAACGATGCGCCGGCGCTGAGCAGCGCCACCGTCGGCATCGCGCTAGCGTCGGGAGGCGGGGGGATCACGGCCGAGGCCGCGGACGCGGTGCTGCTCGCGGATGACCCGTCGCGGGTGGTCACGGCGATCGCCATCAGCCGGCGCACGCTTGGTCTCGCCCGCCAGAGCATCTGGGTGGGGCTCGGGCTCAGCGCGTGCGCCATGGCGGCGGCGAGCCTGGGCTACGTGCCGCCCACGCTGGGGGCCCTCCTCCAGGAGGCCATCGATGTGGGAGTGATCCTGAATGCGCTCCGCGCCGCGACCGGGAGGGGAGACACGGGCGGGGGCGTGACGGCCGTTCCCCCACCCGTGCCAGTATCGCGTCAGACGGCGGCGTAGGCGCTGGTGATGCCGAGGAGGTTCACGACCTCGGTGATCCCCGGCGCGTTCCGCGCGGCGCGCTTCACGTCCTTCATCTCCGCGAAGGAGCGAACCGTACCCGAGAGGACGGCCTTGTTCCCTTCGACTTCCACCGTGATGTGCTCCGCGTCAACCTCCACACCGCGGTGCAGGGCGTCCTTGATCCGCTTCTTCACGTCGCGCGGCGTGGCCTGAACCTTGATCGTGATCAGGTTGAACACACCGCGCACGCCCGTCAGGTACCGCACGGCCCGCTCGGCGGCGGCCCTCTGGGAGTGCCACGGCACCTCGCCCTCCAGCGTCACCCACCCGTCCTCCACCTTCACCCGGATCTTCTCGTGAGGAACAGTGACGTTCCACTCGAGGGCACCGAGCACCGCGCGGGCGATGTCCGTGTCCGCGCGCTTGGAGCCCGCGGGAAGCTTGACCTCGAGCTCGTTGGCGACCGCCCTCACGCCCTTGACCCGCCCCGCGACCCGCTCAGCCATGCTCTTGTCGGCGAAGCTGTCCACGAAGCCGCCGAGGGTGATGACGCCCTCGCGGACGCCGACGGCAATGTCGTCGTTCCGGAGGCTGGGCTCCCACTCCAGCTCCGCGACGATGTCCTTCTGGATGTCATGATCGAGGTATGTCATGGGTCCTCCGGCGTTCACGGTGATCTGCAACGGCGCGGCGGCAATGCAGCGCCAATGCGAATCTCGCATGCTTCCCCTGAAGCGGTCGTGAAGCCGGAGTGAAACGAAATCGGAGATCGAGCTAGCGCCAGCGGGCAACCCACCAGGTACCGAGCCGCACCGAGGAGGCGACGTCGGCGGGGTGCGAGAAGTACATGCCGACCAGCGTGTCCCCCATCGCCTATCCCTCGAACCAGGCGTCCATCAGGCAGCCCAGCTCCGGATCGCGATAGGGATGCATCCAGCCTGCGATAGAGCGGTCGGTTATGGTGACCCCGGCGAAGGTGAGCACGATCTCGCCCTCGGCGCGGGACGCGGCGGCCGCCGAGACCGGGTCGGTGCATCCCGGAGGGGGAGTCGGCCCGGTGAAGACGACCTGTCCCTGGGCACTATCCCGCCCTCCGCGGAGACTGAAGGCGATGCTCCCGCGACGATCGTCGCGCGAGCTGACGAACTCGCCGGCCCAGTCGCCCGCCAGCCAGCGGAGGTCACGTGCCGATCCCTCTACCGGCGCGGGAGGCAGTGGTGCCGGCCTGCTGGGGCCGCCGACGCACGCGGCTGCGAGGACCGGGAGCAGGCTCAAGCGCCAGCGCACGCGCATCGTCTCACCTCGCCGCCGTCGCGGCTTCGGCCAGGGGCGCCGGCCGGAATCCGGCGTTCCACCGCGGTGCGAATGGCGTCCAGTACGTCGATCCGGTTGCTCGGATGAGGGATCGTATTGCAGGTGACCAGCTCGACGCCGGCCTCCCGCTCGAGCGCCTTCGCGCTGAGGGGGTCGGCCACGGCGTGTACGGCCACGACCCACCGCAGGGGGAGCCCGGCGCTCGCGAGCAGGCGGGATGCCGCGCGTATAGTGCCTCCGCTGGCGACGATGTCGTCCACCAGCACGGGCTGGCGACCTTCGACGCCGGCCATCGGCGGGAGCACGAGCTCGACCGCGTGATCGCCGCGACGGTGTTTGGCCATTACCACCCAGGGGGCGTCCACTCCAGCGGCGACTTCGGCCACCCACTGCGCACTCTCCTCGTCGGGCCCGACGATCACGGGGCGCTCCACCCGGTGACGCAGCCAGCCCGCGATCAGCGGCGCCGAGTGCACCACGTCGGCGGGCACGGTGAGGAGCTCGCGCATCTGATGGATCCGGTGTAGGTGGGGATCGACGGTGACCAGCCAGTCCACCGTCCCTGAAACCAGCGCCCCGAAGAGCCGCGCGCTCACCGCTTCGCCGGGACGGAAGGCCGCGTCCTGGCGGAGGAAGGGGAAGTAGGGCGCCACCAGGCCGATGGCACGGGCATGCATCGCCCGAGCCGCCCCGGCGGCAAATAGGAACGGCAGGACCTTCTCGTCCGGCCGGTCGAGCGAGCCGACGAGCACGACGACCTGTTCCTTCGGGTCGCCACGGATTTGCACTCGGACCTCCCCGTCGGGGAAGCGGTGGATCGACAGTGCCCCATCCGGGCCGTGGAGGGCCCGCTGCAGTCGGGCCGCCAGCCGCTCTCCCCCTGGCAACGCGAGTACCATCGGGCTCATGACGCTTCTCCAAGGGCGACGATCCCGGGACGAGTTCTCGCGTACGTCAGCGCGTAGGCGAGCTCACCACGGCTCTCGGCATGAATAGTGTACAGCGGGGCTCCCGCCTCCACCGAGTCGCCCACGTGGACGTGCAGCTCCAGTCCCGCGGCGGGGTCGCGTGGGGCGCCAGCCAGCCTGGCCAGCCGAGCGAGCCTGCGGTTGTCGATCGCGGCGACGCGGCCGGCGACGCGTGCGGTGACCGGTCGGGTGAACGCCGCCACCGGTGGGGTGCGCATGCCGCCCTGCGCCTCGCAGATGGCCTCGAGCTTCCGCAGGGCCCGCCCGTCGGTCAGGATCTGGCGAGCGAGCGCCTCGCCGCTCCCCGCGGGGACGGCGCCGGCCAGCTCGAGCAGGTGACCCGCGAGGAGCAGGGAGCGTGCCCGCAAGTCCTCCGGCGCCCGAGGGTCGTTGCCCAACACCGCGAGCACGTCGCGTGCTTCCAGCGCGGGGCCGACACCCCGACCGACCGGCTGCGCGCCGTCCGTCAGCACCGGCCGGACCCGCAGCCCCACCGCCTCGCCGACCTCGCGCAGCTCGCGCTCCAGTCTCGCGGCCGCGTCGAGTCCGCGGACCTTGGCCCGGGCACCGACGGGCACGTCCACCAGCACATGGGTGGAGCCGGCGGCGACCTTCTTGGAGAGCACGGAGGCGACCAGCTGGCCGGGCGCGTCGAGCTCCAGCGGCCGCTCCACGCGGATGAGCAGATCGTCGGCCGGGCTCAGCCGGGCCGCGCCGCCCCAGACGACGCAGCCACCCTCCCGCTCGACGACCCGGCGGACGGCCGCGGTGTCCAGCTCCACCGGGGCGAGGGTCTCCATCGTATCCGCGGTCCCGGCGGGCGAGGTGATGGCCCTTGAGGAAGTCTTGGGAATCAAGTGGCCGGCCGCCGCGATGATCGGCACGATCACCAGCGTGGTCCGATTGCCCGGCAGGCCACCGACCGAATGCTTGTCGAGCACCGGCGCCCGGGACCACGTGAGCCGCTCACCCACGCTCACCATCGTGCGGGTTAGATCGATGGTCTCCCGGCGGTCCAGGCGCTCGCCCGCGCAGGCGGTGAGGAAGGAGGCAATGTGGATGTCGGAGTACTCGCCGGCCGCCACGTCGCGGATGATCTCGGCGAGTGCCGCGGCGTCGAGCCGCTGTCCGTGGATCTTGGCACGCACGTGCCGGAGGGAAGGCAGCGGGCGCGGGTGCCGTACACGGACTCGAGTGCCGGGGTCCACCCCGAGCCGGGCCCAGGCCGCTTCCGAGAGCCCCGCCTCCCCCTCCTCGAGCAACGGCGCGGTCACGACCGCGAGCGTCGCGCGGAGGCGGCGCTCGCCGGCACGGAGCTCGACGCGAGTCTGTGAGTCGAAGCCCTCGGAACACACGATGGACGAATCGCGGCGCAGGTACACCACCGGCTCCTGCCCGGTGTCGATGCCGAGTCGACGAGCGCGGTGAAACAACTCAGCCCGAAGCGCGCGCGGCTGCGACGCCAGCGCGGTCATTGCGAGAGCGCGTGGGCGGCCTGCAGGCTGGTCAGCAGGCGACTCGGCTCGGGTGGAAGGTCGGCCGTGTCGATCCGGCCCGTCGCGATCTCCAGCTCGACGCACCAGAGCGCCAGCTGATCGATGAACCGACGCGCGAGCCGCGCCGTGAGGAGTCCGGTCGCGCGCCGGCGACCCGTAATCATTAGATCCGCCATCGTGTGCTCGAGTCCCGCTCGAGCCGACGCGAGAGTACCGGTCACTTGGACAGGCAGCAGCGGATCCAGCTCGTCCAGCAGCGCGCACTCGAGGTGGAACCGGTCGCCGAACTGATCGCTCAGGAACCTGACGACCGCCCACCGGCTCCAGAAATCCGCCTCGTCGCTCAGCGCAGGCGCCAGGTTGGTAGCGACCTGCTCCATCCATGTCTCGTGTACGGTCGCGAGCACGTCGCCAACGGTAGTGGCAGTGCGGACCGTCGGGCTCATCGTGGTCATGACGTCGCTCCTGTCGGGGTCAGATCGGCATGCTGGTCGAGCAGCTCCACCAACTTCGCGCCGATGCGGTCGAGCGGCAGCACGTAGTCCACCGCGCCCGTGCCGATCGCCGAGCGGGGCATGCTGAACCATTCGGCGGTGGCCTCGTCCTGGGCGATGACGATGCCGCCAGCCCGTTTCACCGCCTGGACGCCGTCGGTCCCATCCTGCCCCATGCCGGTGAGCACCACCCCGATCACCGGGCCCAGCACATAGGCAGCGGAGGTAAACAACGGGTTGGCGGAGGAGCGTACGTGCCGGATGCGCCCCCCGTCCATGAGCTCGAAACGGCGGTCGGACCCAACCAATAGATGGGCATCGGCAGGAGCTACGTAGACTGTGCCGGGCTGCACCGGCTTGCCGGGCTCGGCTAGGCGCACGGGCAGGGTGCTCGAACGGCCGAGTACCATCGGCAGCAGGTCCACGTCCCGCCGGGAGCGGTGCAGGACCACGGCCACCGGGACCGGAAGGTCCCGCGGTAGCGTGGACAGAAGGGTCTGGAGGGCGGTGATCCCGCCAGCCGAGGCTGCGATGGCCACGAGGCCGTAGCGAGGGGAAGTGTCCATAGGATCAATTTGGGACCCGGGCCGGAACCAGCCGTGAAGCGACCGTGAAACAATCCTCACAGGCGCTGGCGGGGTCAGGCTATGTTCGATCGGACCCTGCGGCGCCGAGGTTGACGATGCTGGCCATGCTGCTCGACGCTCCTGGCCGGGACCTGCGCCGGGCCTCGGCACCGGTTCCCCGGGCCGGAGCCGGGCAAGTGTTGTTGCGCGTGCGGGCCTGCGGCATCTGCCGAACCGATCTCCACGTGATCGACGGTGAGCTCCCGAACCCGAAGCTGCCGCTCGTCCCGGGGCACGAGATCGTGGGCGAGGTCGCGGACTGCGGCCCCGGCACGGACGGGCTCGCCCCGGGGGACCGGGTGGGTGTGCCCTGGCTGGCGTGGACCTGCGGGACGTGCCGCTACTGCCGGGCCGGCCGGGAGAACCTCTGCGACCGTGCTCGGTTCACCGGCTATCAGGTGGACGGGGGCTACGCGGAGTACACCGTGGCGGACGCGCGGTACTGCTTCCCGCTTCCGATCGCGTACACCGACGGCGACGCGGCGCCGTTGCTCTGCGCCGGACTCATCGGTCATCGCTCGCTCCGCGCAACTGGAGACGCGGAGCGGCTGGGCATCTACGGGTTCGGCGCCGCCGCGCACATCGTGGCTCAGGTGGCGCGGCACGAGGGCCGCCGCGTGTTCGCCTTTACCCGCCCGGGTGACATGGAGAGTCAGGCCTTCGCGCGCGAGCTGGGCGCCGAGTGGGCGGGAGCCTCCACCGAGCGCCCGCCGGAGGCGCTCGACGCGGCGATCATCTTCGCGCCAGTGGGGGCCCTGGTGCCCGAGGCGCTGCGCGCCGTCGCGAAAGCGGGCACCGTGGTATGCGCGGGCATCCACATGAGCCCGATCCCATCGTTTCCCTACTCGATCCTTTGGGAGGAGCGGGTGGTGCGATCGGTGGCCAACCTGACCAGGGCGGACGGGGAGGAGTTCCTCGGTCTCGCCGGTCGCATTCCCCTTCGCATTGCCACCGAGACGCTACCGCTCGAGCGGGCGAACGATGCTCTCGCCCTCGTGCGGAGCGGGCGGGTGCGGGGTGCCGCCGTTCTGCTACCGCCCCAGGACCCATCGGCCGAGCGGCACATCACGGCGCCGGGTTGAGGACGGCCAGCCGGTCGAGCGCGGTCTCGAACGGCTCCGGCCGGCCGATGCAGAAGCCCTGGGCGAGGTCGACCCCGATCTCCCGCAGCGCGGCGATTGCTCCTTCGTCTTCCGCTTCGGCGCCGATCGTCCGAAGGCCGAGACTGTGTCCGACCTGGTTCAGGGCCGCAGCCAGAATCCGGCTGAGCGGGTCACGGACAAGGCCGCGCACGACATGGCCGGCGATCTTGAGATAGTCCAGGGCAAGGCCGTGGAGCAGGGTGAACGCCGCCATGCCGGTTCCGCAGTGCTCGACCGTGGTCTGGCAACCGGCAGCCCGGAGTCCCCGCAGCAGATCCGCTGCCCGCGTCGAATCGGCGGCCATCGCGGACTCCCCGATTTCGAAGCAGAGGGCCCTGGCCGTCACGCTCGTCCCCGCCAACACTCGGGAGATCACGCGCATTGCATCACCGCCGGTAACCGTCTCGTCGGCGAGATTGATTGCCACGGTCGGGAGGTCGGCCCCCGGGTGAGCCCGCTGCCACCGGGACAGCCCTTCGGCAGCACCCCGGACTACCCACTCGTCCAGGGTCGGCATGAGACCGTGGCGCCGCGCGGTGGGCAGGAAGCCCACCGGCGGGACCAGCTCCCCACCGCCTTGGTCAAGGCGCAGCAGCAGCTCCAGACGCGGAAGCGCGCCATTGCCGCCCGCGAGCGGCACCAGCGGCTGGGCGTAGAGCCGGAATCGACCCTCTTCGGCGGCGTGCCGCACGCTCCGCAGCCACTCGCGTTCGCTGCGCGTGCCGGGTATTGGGGCCCGGAGGTCCTGCATCTGGACGCGGTTTCCCCCGGCTCGCTTGGCGGCGTAGCAGGCGCTATCGGCCGCGCGGAGGAGCTCGCGGGCCGGGCCGACCGAGCGGATCGGGACGATCCCGATGCTCACGCCGACCCGGTAGGTCGTCTCGCCGAACGCGAAGCGATGACCCCTGATCGCCTTTCGGATCTCCTCGGCGACGCGAGCGGCCCTGGTCACTCCGCAGTGTTCCAACAGCACCCCGAACTCGTCGCCCCCGAGTCTGGCGAGTGTGTCCCTAGCGCGCATACGGTCCCGCATCACTCCGCTGAGCTGGCGGAGCAGCTCGTCCCCGGCCAGGTGGCCGCAGGCATCGTTCACGTTCTTGAAGCCGTCGAGATCGAGGAAACAGAGGGCGTGCTCGCCACCACTCTCGGTGCCCGCCAGCGCGCGGGCCAGACGGCGCTCGAACTCGGAACGGTTCACCAGGCCCGTGAGGGCGTCGTGCGTCGCCTGGTGGGCAAGCTCCTTCGCGATGTGCCTGGCGCGAGTCACATCCCGCGCGATGACGGCCGCGCCGGTGATCGCCCCCGATGCATCGCGCAGGGGACTGACCGAGACGTCCAGCACCCGCCGCTCGCGATCGCGCTGCGGTGGCAGCGCCACCTCCCAGGCTTCGGTCGGCGCGCCGCGCTCGAGGCACGCGGCGACCCGATCGGTGAGCGTCGCATCGCCGGTCGGGATCGCGAGCGGCAGGACCGTCTCCAAGGCGAGACCCCGTGCCGACGCCTGCCGGTGACCCGTGAGCTCCTCGGCCGAGCGGTTGAGGAAGTGGAGGTTCCCGCTGGAGTCGGTGACCAGAACGGCATCGGGAATCGCGTCGAGCGTCGCGCCGGCCCGGCCTTCCGAGCCGATCGCCGCTTCGGCGCGGATGCGGGAGCTGACGTCATGCACGACGGCCATGACCAGCCCCTCGGGGGAGCCGGCGACCGGTGCGAGTGACACCTCTACCGGGAACTCGGCGCCGTCGGCGCGCTGGCCCATGAGCCCGCGGCGCGCGCTCATCGCCCGCACGGTGGGGGTCTGCCCGTAATCCGTGCGGGCCTTCAGGTGGCCCCCGCGGAAGCGCGCCGGGAGCAGCACCTCCACCGGACGTCCCCGCAGCTCCCGGGCGCTGGTGCCGAAGATGGCTTCGGCTCGACCGTTGAGCGCCACAATGCTGCCGGTTCGATCGACCAGCAGCACGGCGTCGGGTGAGGTGTCCAGCAGTCTCTGCAGTTCAGACGGGACCTTACGCCCGCGGCTCACGTCTCACCTCGGGGGCCACGGCGTGACTGCCCGGCGATGCTCCGTCGACCGCTCTCACGACGGTGTCGGGGCGAGGACCCCGGCGAAGAAGCCGGGAGCCTCCACCGGCACGACGCCCGACTGTTGTCCCGGATTCCACAGCAGCAGAGTGGTCTCGGCCTTCCGGAGCACTCGATCCGCGACACTCCCCAGTAGCAGGCGCTCCAGGCCGCCGCGACTGCGGGTGGCCATGGCTACCAGGTCGAAGGCGTTCTCGGCGGCGTAGCGCACGATTCCGTCGGCCGGGTCGTCGTCCACCACCACCTGCGGGCGGACCGCCAGCCCGCGCGCGGCGAGCCCCTCCGCCTTGGTGCCGAGCGTCGCCTGCACCGTGGCGCGCTGCACGCGCGACACGGGGGCCTCACCGCGGTGGGGCAGTGCCGCGCGGACCGATGACGCACCGGCCGTGACCACCCGGAGCAGCGTGTACTCGATGCCGGGTGCCCCCGCGACAGCGACCGCGTGCTCGATCATCCGGTCCCCCGCAGTCCCTCCATCCACCGGGAGAAGCACGCGCCGGAAGACCGGGGTCGTGGCGGGTGCCAGTGCGGCCTCGTGCCGCGGAGGGACCAGAAGCACCGGGGCGAGGGAGTAGCGCACCAGCCCGTCGGCCACACTGCCCAGCAACGCGCGGCTCACGCCGCCGCGGGCGTGCGTCGTCATGACCACGAGATCGATCGCGTTCTCCTGCACGTAGGTACTCAGGCACTCGATCGCCGGTCCGTGCAGATACGCCGTGACGGCCCGCGCCCGATCATCTCCGCCGGTCCACGCCATCATGACACCCAGATAGCGCTTGCCCTTGCGCTCGAGGTCCTCGTCGATCTCCGGGTCGTACATGGCGGGACCCTCGGGTCCGGCCACCGGCGTCGGCGGCTCGTGGACCCTCACGAGATGCACGGTCGCGCCGTCGCGCCGGGCGAGGCCGAACGCGATCGGCAGCGCCGCCTCGGCGAAAGTCGACCCATCAAGGGGCACCATGATTCGATGCAACATATTTCGCTCCAGT
>DATLHD010000191.1:0-9050 GCA_035540075.1 Gemmatimonadales bacterium | reverse complement strand
CCGCCTTTGCCGGGGGTCACACCGCCCACGATCTTGGTGCCGTAGGCGATCATCTCCCGGGCGTGGAACGTCGCCTTGTCCCCGGTGAAGCCCTGGACCAGGACCTTGGTCTTCTCGTCGATCAGGATGCTCATGGCTGCCCGTTCCCTGCCGACCTGCGGCCGGCCTCCGAAGACTTGAGGGCGGCGACCACCCGCTCGGCGGCTTCCGCCAGGGTGTCCGCGGTGATGATGGGGAGACCGCTCTCCTTCAGGATCCGGCGACCCTCCTCGACGTTGGTGCCGGCGAGCCGGACCACCAGCGGGATCTGGAGCTGGGTCTCGCGGGTGGCCTGGACGACGCCCTGCGCCACCCAGTCGCAGCGGTTGATGCCCGCGAAGATGTTGACCAGCATCGCCTGGATGTTGCTGTCGGAGAGCACCAGCTTGAAGGCGGCGGCCACCCGGTCGGGTGAGGCGCCGCCGCCGACGTCGAGGAAGTTGGCGGGCGAGCCGCCCGCGTGTTTGATCATGTCCATCGTGGCCATGGCGAGCCCGGCCCCGTTGATGATGCAGCCGATGTTGCCGTCCAGGGCGACGTAGTTGAGCCCGAACTCCGCGGCCTGGGCCTCGCGCGGATCTTCCTCTGCGTAGTCTCGAAGCTCGCTCACGTTCGGGCGGCGGAACATGGCGTTGTCGTCGAACGTCATCTTGCAATCGAGGGCGAGCAGCTGCCCGTCGGCGGTCACGACCAGAGGATTGATCTCCACCATCGTGGCGTCGAGATCGCGGAACGCGCGGTAGGCGCCGAGCAGTGTGGTGACCGCGCGGCTCACCTGCGCCGGCGTGAGGCC
Source organism: Gemmatimonadales bacterium (assembly GCA_035540075.1). GTDB lineage: Bacteria > Gemmatimonadota > Gemmatimonadetes > Gemmatimonadales > GWC2-71-9 > CAVVWJ01. Next base: position 8,218 of record DATLHD010000191.1, on the reverse strand, counting down.
CAGGCCGAACGCGATCTCCCGCGCCTGGAACGCCGTCATGCCCACCGCTGGCTCCACCACTTCGCGCAGGATCGAATCGGGCGACCGCTGGGCGATCTCCTCGATCTCCATGCCCCCCTGGGGCGAGGCGACGACCATGATCCGCTCGCTCTTCCGGTCGAGCACCAGGCCGAGGTAGATCTCGCGCTCGATCGGCACGGCGGCCTCGACGTAGAGCCGGTGCACCACTCGGCCCTCGGAGCCGGTCTGGTGCGTCACCAGCCGCTTGCCGAGCAGTGTCTTGGCCGCGGTGCGGACCTCGTCCTCGCTGCCGCACAGCTTGATGCCGCCCGCCTTGCCCCGGGCGCCGGAGTGGATCTGCGCCTTCACCGCCCAGCGTGCACCGCCGATCTCGGAGGCCCGGTAGACCGCCTGCTCGGGACTGTACGCCACCCCCCCACGCGGGATCGCAACGCCGAATCCGGCGAGGAGCTCCTTGGCCTGATACTCGTGAATGTCCACGTTGCGGGGCTCCGTGTTGGTGTGGGACTCGATGCTTGGCGGTCGGGCGGTCAGGTGGTCAGCCGGTCGAGACCCGTGATTGCCCTCAGCGACCGCCCGGCCGCCCGACCGCCCGACCGCCAATCGCTTCCGCCATGCTCACGACGTTCTGCGCCATTCGAGCAGACGCGGCATCGATCATCCGGCCGTCGAGCTGCGCCGCTCCCCGTCCGTCGCGCGCGGCCTCGTCCAGCGCCACCAGGATTCGCCGCGCGCGCTCCACCTCGGCCGGCGGCGGGGTGAACACGTCGTTGGCGAGCGCGATCTGGCTGGGATGAATCGCCCACTTGCCCTCGATGCCAAGAGCCGCGCCCCGGCGCGCCGCCGCGCGGTACCCATCGGGATCTTTGAAGTCCCCGAAGGGGCCGTCAATCGGGCGGAGTCCGTAGGCCCGGCAGGCGACGGTCATCCGCGAGATCGCGCTGTGCCACTGGTCGCCCGGGTAGTCGGGGTTGAGTCCCCCGATGCTCACCGTGCGTGCCCGGCAACTGGCGGCGTAGTCCGCGACGCCGAAGTGCATCGCCTCCAGCCGCCGGCTCGACTGCGCGATCGCCTCCACGTTCGCCATGCCCAGGGCGGTCTCGATCAGGACGTCGATTCCGATCCGGTGCTCGATGCCCTTGGCCTCCTCGATCTGCGTGAGGAGCGCGTCCACCAGGTACACGTCCGCGGGGAGACCGACCTTGGGGATCAGCACCGTGTCCAAACGATGCCCCGCCTGCTCCACGACGTCCACCACGTCGCGGTACATGTAGTGGGTGTCGATCCCGTTGATCCGGACGCTGATCGTCTTGCCGGCCGCCCGCCAGTCCAGCTCGAGGAGACCCTCGATCACATTGCGCCGGGCCCGCTCCTTGTCGCCCGGCGCCACGGCATCCTCGAGATCGAGGAAGACGTAGTCCACCTCGCTGTCGAGCGCCTTCTGGAACAGCTGAGGCTGCGAGCCCGGCACCGCCAGCTCGCTGCGCTGCAGCCGCGGGCGGGCGGGCTCGTAGCGAGTGTGGCTCATCGAGCCGCGCCCGCCGTGGCCTTTTCCTTCGCCGGTGCCGCCGTCTGGAGCGGGGCATCGGGCGCGCGCGGCGGGAGCTCGCGCTTCTCCAGCGGCTTCGCGGTGCTGCGCCAGTACTCCTGCGCCGCGGCGACTCCGCTGCCCGGCGTGACCTTCATCCCCACGTCCCGCATCGCCATCTCCGCGCCTGCGATCGCGCTGACCAGCATCAGCTCGTTGAGGTCTCCCAGGTGCCCGATGCGGAAGAGCCGCCCGGCCATCCGCGCGAGGCCGGCGCCCAGTGCCAGGTTGTAGCGGCGGTAGGCGACGTCGATCACCTCGGCCCCATTCACGCCCGCCGGTACCATGATGGCGCTGACCGTGTCGGAGTTCCACTTCGGCGCCCTGGCGCAGAGCTCGAGCCCCCACGCCTTGACGGCCAGTCGGGTGCCCTCGGCGAGCCGTTGGTGGCGGGCGAAGACGTTCTCCAGGCCCTCCTCCAACAGCATCGCGAGGGACTCGCGCAGACCGTACAGCATGGGGAGCGAGGGCGTGTAGGGGAAGTAGCCGGTCGCGTTGGCCTTCCGCATGTCGCCGAAATCGAAGAAGCAGCGCGGCAGCTTGGCCTGGTCGGACAGCGACAGAGCCTTCTGACTGGCGCAGACGATGCCGAGGCCGGCCGGGAGCATGAGACCCTTCTGCGAGCCGGTGACGGCCAGGTCCACACCCCACTCGTCCATCCGGAAGTCGATGCTCGCGATCGAGCTCACGCCGTCCACCATGAGGAGTGCGGGGTGGCCGGTCTCGTTCAGGGCCTTGCGCATGCCCGCGACGTCGCTGGTGACGCCGGTCGCGGTCTCGTTGTGGGTAAAAAGCACGGCCTTGATCTTGTGGCCCTTGTCGGCCGCGAGCGCGTCGCGATAGCGCTCGATCGGCGCGCCTTCGCCCCACTCGGCGTCGAGCACCTCGACATCGAGGCCGAGACGCTGGGCCATGTCGATCCAGAGATGACTGAACATTCCGAACCGGCCGGCGAGCACCTTGTCGCCGGGTGAGAGGGTATTGGAGAGCGAGGCCTCCCAGGCGCCGGTGCCGCTCGCCGGGAAGAGGAACGGCTGGCCGGTGGTGGTCTTGAAGATCTTCTTCAGCTCCTGAAACAGCGGACCCGCGAGCCCGGGGAAGTCCGACGAGCGGTGGTCCTCCATGGCGCGGTGCATGGCCCGGAGGATCCGGTCGGGAACGTTGGTGGGCCCGGGAACGAACAGATGGTTGCGGCCGGCCATGCGCGGAACCTCGGTGAGGGTAATAAGTATCGGGCGGGAGCGGGCGCCCCCACCGGCAGTGACCTCTGAGCGACTACATTGGAGGCGCCGGGTGAATATTCATGCGCCGGCGCCGTGGGGCGCTCCATCTATACTACATTGCACCTTTTTTCACAAGCCCGGAGCGTCCTGCCTGCCCTCTGAGCCCACCCCCTCCCCTGCCGCGCTTCTGGCCGACCTCTACGCCTCGGCCACGGCGGCGGTGAACCCAGCTCCGGCCCTGTCGCGTCGCCTGGCCGCCTTGCCTTCGGGCGGGGCCTCGCGCTGGATCATCGCGCTCGGCAAGGCGGCACTGCCGATGGCCCAGGCGGCGGTGGAGACGCTGGCCTCACGCGGAGCCGAGCCTGCGGGCGGATTGGTCGTGCCGCCCGCATCCGCACCGGCCCCCCATCCTCGGCTCCGGGTCGTTCCCGGCGACCACCCGGAGCCCGGCCCCGGTTCCCTCGCCGCAGCCGAAGCCCTCGGGCAGGTCGCTGCCCAGGCCGCTCGGGGCGAGGAGGTCTGGGTGCTGCTCTCCGGCGGCGCTACCAGCCTGATGGGTGCACCGGTGGAGGGCATCACGCCGGCGGAGCTGACCGAGCTCTACGCCCTGCTGCTCGGCTCGGGGCTCGACATCACCGCGATGAACCGGATCCGAAAGCGGTTCTCGCGCTGGGGCGGCGGCCGCCTCGCCCTCGCGCTGGCCCCCGCCTCCGTCAGGGTGTACGTCGTCTCCGACGTCATCGGCGACGATCTCGCCTCGATCGGCTCCGGGCCATGCGTGCCCGACCCCTCGACGGCGCGCGAGGTGCGAGACCTCCTCGAGCGCTCCCGGCTCTGGGAGCGCATTCCCGAATCGGCTCGGCGAGAGGTTCGCGAGGCGTGCGACGGCACCAAAGCCGAAACGCCGAAGCCGGGTAACCCGGCGTTCGCACGCGTGTCGCTCGAGCTGATCGCGAGTAACCGCCTGGCCCTCGAAGCTGCGGCCAAGCGGGCGGCAGAGTTGGGCCTCGTTCCGGTAGTGGAGGACACGCCGCTCGCCGGGGAGGCGTCGGCGGCCGGAACGAGTGTAGCCGCTGCACTTCTGCAAGATTATTCGACCGGGAGCATCCCGCAACGTCGCTGCCGCATCTGGGGCGGAGAGACGACGGTGACACTCGGGGAGACCGCGCCGGGCCTCGGGGGGCGCTGCCAGGAGTTCGCGCTCTCGGCGGCGCGCGCCCTGGCGGGAGCCCCGGGTGCAGTGTCGCTGCTGGCGGCGGGAACGGACGGGCGGGACGGCCCCACCGACGCAGCGGGCGCCATCGTCGACGGGAACACCTGGAGTGCGATCGGCGCCGCCGGACGGGATCCGGCCCGCGATCTCGAGACCCACGATGCCTACCGGGCGCTGGACGCCGCGGGCGTCCTGCTTCGTCCGGGGCTTACCGGTACCAACGTGATGGATGTGGTGATCGGCGTCTGCCTCGATGGCTAGCCGCCAACGTTCACACCATGCGCGTCAAGGCCCCGCGACCTTCGGCCGGAAATCAGGCCCCAGGATCACGCTGACGTCCACCCGCCGGAAGGTGTCCGGCTCCACCACCAGTCGGCCCGCCCCGATCGCCTGACGCACCTCGCGCCCCGCGGCAGAATCGCCACGTCGCACGACGACCTGCGTGGAGTCGACCGCGGCGTCGGCATTGCCGAAGAAGACCACATCCAGCCCCCGCCGCCGCAACATCCGGGTGGCGGCTCGGGCCACGCCGGGGCGCTTGGTCCCGTTCAGCACCTCCACGGTGATGCGTCCCTCGGGCGAGGGAATCGGATAGGCATGCGCACGCGGGGCCGGAGGCGGTGGCGGGACCAGCAGGCGCACCGATGCGCCGAGCCCCACGGCCGCGAGCGCGATCAGTCCGACCCGGACGATTCGGCGACGAGACTGTTCCAGAAGCGCACCGTCGGTTCGAGTAGCGGCCGGCCCGAGGTCACCAGATGCCCCACCCGTGCCGTGGCCACCTCGCGGATGACCTGCGCCGTCTCCGAGGGGAGCCGTTCCGCCAGATCCGCCCGCCACTCGCGGGCATGCTTCCGCCCCGGCTCCAGGTAATCGGCGCAATAGAGGATACGGCCCGCCATGTCCCATTCGGCGAGCCCGATCGAGTGGTAGCGCACCGCGTCGAGCACGCCGCGATCGGTTTCTCCCTCCGCCTTGGCGCGGGCGGCGCTGGCAGGACCGTGCCGGAGATCCGCCGGTCCCGGCGCATCCGGCGCCCACCGCTTCAGCTCCTCGGCCGGCGCATCGCGGAGCGCGTCGTGCAGCCACACGGCGCGGAGCCACCGGCGGCGCTCGGTCTCGGGGACGTCCAGCTCGCTCGCCCAGCGCCCCGCGAGCTCCGCCACCCGCTCGATGTGCTCCCGGCGAGAGGGCGTCACGATTGCCCATCCGGGCAGCATCAGGCGATGCCCTCCCCCAGCACGATGTTGTCGATGAGCCGGGTGCGACCGATCCGGGCGGCGATCGCCACGACGGTGTCCTCTCTCACCTCGGCCACCGGCGCCAACGACTCGGGCTCCGCCAGGGCGATGTATTCCACCTCCACCTCGGGTGAGTCGGCAAGGAAGCGGCGCATGCGCGCCTCGATCCTGGCCGGGCTCCGTTCTCCGCCCCGCCACGCCACGTGTGCCTCCCGAAGCGCGCCACTCAGCGCGGCGGCTTGCCGTCGCTGCTCGGGGTCCAGGTACGCGTTGCGACTGCTGAGTGCGAGCCCGTCGGCCTCCCGGACCGTGGGTACCACCACCAGCTCGATCGGCCAGTCGAGCTCCCGCACCATCTGCCGGATGAGCACCGATTGCTGCACGTCCTTCCGTCCGAAGCACGCGACGTCCGGCTCGGTGAGGTGGAAGAGCTTGGCCACGACGGTCAACACACCGGCGAAGTGGCCGGGCCGGGCCGCACCGTCCCACCGTTCCGCCGTCGGCCCGGGCACGATGCGGATCTCGGGGGAAGTCGGATACATCACCGCCTCGCTGGGGACGAAGAGGGCGTCCACGCCGCGCTCCTCCGCTAGGCGACGGTCGCGCGGCAGGTCGCGCGGGTAGCGTGCGAGGTCCTCGGTGGGTCCGAACTGGAGCGGGTTGACGAAGATGGTCATGACCACGACATCGGCCCTGCGGCGCGCCTCGTCCACCAGGGTGAGGTGGCCTTCGTGCAGGTATCCCATCGTGGGCACTAGCGCGATGCGATGCCCTTCGCGCCGACGGGTGCGCACCCAGCCCCGGATGTCGGGTGCGGTGGCGAGCTCCACCATGCGCGAGGCGGGGCCGGCCGGCGCCCTCATTCGAAGCTGTGCTCCTTCGCGGGATAGCGGCCTGCCCGAACGTCGTCGGCATAGGTGCGGACCGCTTCCCGGACCGCGGTGCCGAGCTCGGCGAAGCGGCGAAGAAACTTGGGAGAGAACCCTTCGTTGAGGCCGAGCATGTCGTGCAGCACCAGCACCTGGCCGTCGCAGTGGGGGCCGGCGCCGATCCCGATGGTGGGAATCGTGAGCGCCTTCGACACCCGCTGCGCCAGCTCGGACGGCACCAGCTCGAGCACGACGGCGCAGGCGCCGGCCGCCTCCAGCTCCCGTGCGTCCTCCAGCAGACGGTCGGCGGCAGCACCCTCCCGTCCCTGCACCCGGTAGCCGCCCAGTGCGTGCACGGACTGGGGGGTGAGGCCGAGGTGGCCCATCACCGGGATGCCCCGCTCCACCAGCGCGTGCACGGTCTCGGCCATGTGCCGCCCACCTTCCAGCTTCACGCCGTTCGCTTCGGTCTCCTGGAGTACGCGGCCCGCATTGCGGATCGCCTCCGGGACCGATACCTGGTAGGTGAGGAACGGCAGGTCCACGAATAGCAGCGTGCCCGGCGCGCCGCGCCGCACGGCCGCCGCATGGTAAATCATCTGATCGAGGGTCGCGCTGAGCGTCGTCTCCTGCCCGGCGATCACCTGGTTCAGGGAGTCACCCACCAGCAGCACGTCCACCTCGGCGCGGTCCAGCAGCCGGGCGAAGGCGGCGTCGTAGCAGGTGAGCATGACCAGCTTGCGGCCGGCGGCCTTCCACCCGGGGAGGTCGAGGACGGTGCGGGGACGCGCGTCAGCGTTCATGGGCCTCCAGCTCGGCCAGCTCTCGGATCCAGAAGTCGCGGTTGGGAAGCTCGGGATGGGGAATGATAAGGTCGGGGTCGGCGATCCGGCGACCGCCGTAGCGTACGATGTCGAGGTCGAGAGTGCGCGGACCCCAGTGCTCGGTGCGGACCCGGCCACGGCTTCGTTCGATCGCCTGGCAGGCGGCGAGCAGCGCCCTCGGCTCGAGCGACGTCTCCAGCAGGACCATCTGGTTGAGGTAGGGGGGCTGGTTCATCCCGGCCAACGGCTGGGTCTCTTCCACCGAGGACGCGGCGATCCACCGAGTAGCGGGTAGGGCCGCGAGGGCGGCGCGGGCCGCGGCGAGATGCTCCTCGCGATCGCCGAGATTGCTGCCGAGCGCTATGTACGCCCGTTCATGAGGGGCCACCCGCCTCAGGTCTCGACCGCGAAGTGCCGCGCGATCCGCTGGAGGTCCGAGGCGACCTCGCCGAGCTGACGGATGGCGCGCTCCAGCTCGGCCTGCCCCGCGGCGGCGTCATCCGCGCGCCGCGTCAGCTCCTCGGTGCCGCTCCGGGTGCGGGCCGAGCCTTCCGCCACTTTTTCGATCTGCTCGCTCAGCCCTCCGACCGCGCCGAGCTGCTCGGAGGCCGTGGCGGCGATGGCCTGCGCGTGACGGCCGGCCTCGCTGGTGGTCCCGACGATCGCGTCCAGCGCCTGCGCGGCATCGGCGCTCAGCTCCTCGACGCCCGCTACCGCTTCCCGGCCTCGCTCCATCTGTTCCGAGACGACCGTCACCTGGCTGCCGATCTCCTCCAGCAGCACCCGGGCCTCGCGCGCCGCCTGGAGGCTCTGCGCCGCGAGGTCGCGGACCTCCTCCGCCACCACGGCGAATCCGCGCCCCTCCCGGCCCGCGCGGGCGGCCTCGATCGCGGCGTTCAGCGCGATGAGGTTGGTGAGATCGGCGATCTCGCGAATCGTGCCGATGAAGCCGCTGATCCGGCTGGTCAGCGTCCCCAGCTGTCCCACCTGCTCGACGCTCCCCGCGACGAAGCCCTTCAACCCGATGAGTCGCTCGATGGCCTGGCCGATGACCACCCGGTTGCGGCTGGCCACGTCGGCCGCGGTCCCGCTCGCCTGGGCCGCCTGCTCGCCCTGCTCCACCATGGCGCGGGACGCGGCCGAGAGCGCGTCGGTGGAACGGCGCCCGCCGGCGACGAATCGCTCGAGGTCGGCCGTTCCCTGGCGCATGCCGTGCGACACCTCTCCGAGCGCGCCGGC
>DATLHD010000190.1:0-3051 GCA_035540075.1 Gemmatimonadales bacterium | reverse complement strand
CGCTTCCGGCTCCAGGTCGTGCTCTCGGAGGCGCTCGCCAACGCCATCCTGCGCGGCAACCGCGAGTCGCTCGACAAGTGGGTGGACATCCGCGCCGAGCTCCACGACGAGGTGATCCGGGTCCACGTCACCGACCAGGGCCCCGGGTTCGATCCGGGCAGCGTGCCGGAGCCGATCCGACCCGAGCAGCTCGACGAAGCCGGTGGGCGCGGCCTCTTCCTCATCCGTAAGCTCGTGGACGCGGTGCAATTCAACGAGCAAGGGAACTCCATCTGCATGATCCTGCGCCGTCACTAGGACGGCTCGGTCCAGTGCTCGACGGCCTGGGTGCGCTCGTCCAAGGACGAGTGCGCCTGTGGCGCTATGACGGGCGCGCCCTCAAGCCGGTGGGCGGCGGCGATCCCGGCTGGAGCCCGAGCGTTCCCCGCGAGCCCGGGCCGGTACCGACGCCGACCGGGAGCGTGTGGCTCGCCCCGGTGCGCGCGGTCGAGGGCTTCTGGGTCGAGGTGGACGCCGGCGACGAGGAGCGCTCCCGCTCGGCCGCGGACCGGGTGGTGCCGATCGTGGAGGCGGTGCTGGAGACGGAGCGCCAGCGCGGGCTCATGGCGGAGGAGTTGGCGAGCCGCTATCAGGAGATCGATCTCCTCTACGCTATCAGCGAGATCCTGGGCACCACCGTGCGACTGGAGGAGGCCACCCACACGATAGTCCGCGAAGTGAGCACGGTGGTGGGAGCCAAGCGGGCCTCGATCATGGTAGTGGACGACGCCGCGGGCGTGTTGCGAACCGTGGCGGCGCGCGGGTTCGGCGTCGAGGGCCTCGCACCGGTGCCGGTGGACGACGACTGCTCCGTGGCCGCGAAGGTGTATCGCGAACAGCGCACCATCGTCTACGACCCCGCCGAATCGGAGGACGCGCCGGGCGACTGCGGCGGTGATCGCGGCTACCGCGGCCGCGCCTACTTGAGCGTGCCGATCTGCTACGGCGCGCCGAACTCTCCCCTCCGATGCATCGGCGTCATCAATCTCACCGACCGGATCGGCGGCGATCGCTTCACTCCCGGCGACCGCAAGCTGGTCGCCGCCGTCGCGAACCAGATCGGGGCGGCGGTGGAGAACGCCCGGCTGGTCGAGCGCGATCTCCGCCAGCAGCAGATCCGGCGCGAGCTGCAGCTGGCCCACGACCTCCAGCTCAAGCTGCTCCCGTCGCCGGGGGTGCTGCATGGCGACGCGGAGGTGGCGGTGCGCTGCTTCCCGGCGGAATCGGTGGGCGGCGACTTCTACACCTTTACCCGCCTCGGCCGCGGCCGGGTGGGGGTGATGCTGGGCGACGTGGCGTCGCACGGCCTCTCGGCCGCGCTGGTGATGGCGCTGGTGCTCTCCGCCGCGGGTATCCACGCCGCCGCCTCGGTCACGCCCGACGAGACCCTGAGCGCGCTGCTCGACAGCCTCTCCACCGAGCTGGCGGAGACGGAGATGTACTTCAGCGTGTTCTATGGCGTGCTCGACCCGCTGAGCGGTCGTCTCTCGTACGCCAGCGCGGGTCACCCCTACGCGTTCCACGTGCCGCGGTTCGGCGATCCGGAGCGGCTGGAGACCACGGCGCCGCCGCTGGGACTCGCGACCGCGGGCAGCATCCAGCGGCGTCAGGTGCCATGGAACGTGGGCCACGATCTGCTGGTGCTCTGGACCGATGGTCTGGTGGACGCGCGGAACGAGGCCGGCGAGCCGTTCGGGGAGCAGCGGTTGCTCGACGAGGTGTGCGCCCATCGGACCGAGCCGGCCGAGGCGATCGTGCAGGCGGTGCTCGCGGCGGCGGACGCGTTCGGCGGCGCGCCGCTGGACGACCGCACGCTCCTGGTGCTCCGGATCTGACGTGCCGCGGGCCAAGCGACGGCTCGGCCAGCATTTCCTCACCGATCCCCGGATCCTCCAACGCATCGCCGACGCGCTCGGCGCGACTGACGCCGACACCGTGCTGGAAATCGGGGCCGGCCCCGGCGGACTCACCGAGGTGCTCGCGGCCAGGGCCGGGCGACTGATCGCCATCGAGAAGGACGCCGACCTGGTGCCCGCGCTTCGCGCCCGGGTGCCCGACGCCACGGTCGTGGAGGCGGACGCGCTCGAGGCCGATTGGCACGCGCTCGCGGGACCCGATGGCCTCGTCGCGGGCAACATCCCCTACAACATCACCTCGCCGTTGATCGACAAGGCGCTCGCGCCGCCCCGTCCTGCGCGGATCGTGTTCCTGGTGCAGAAGGAGGTGGCGGACCGGGTCGGCGCCGCGCCGGGTGGCGAGGCGTACGGCGCGCTCAGTGTCGGGGTGCAGGCGGTGGCTCGCGCGGAGCGCCTCTTCATCGTGCCCGCCGGCGCCTTTTATCCCCGGCCCAAGGTGGACTCCGCGGTGCTGCGGCTGACGCCGCTGGCGGTGCCCATCGTGGCGAACGAGGAAGTGGAGCCGTTCCGCCGGCTCGTGGTGGGACTGTTCGGATTCCGCCGCAAGCAGCTGGGCCGAGGACTGCGGCAGCTCACCGGGTGGGACGCGCGGCGGGTGGGGGCGGTGCTCGCCCTGGCCGGGATAGACGCCAGCGCTCGTCCGGAGACGGTCTCGCCGGCCGCCTTCGCAGCGCTGCTGCGCGCGCTCGTTGACGGGGGGTGGGCGGCGCGGTAACTTTGTGAAATGTTTCACAAAAATGCGCGTCATGCCTAAAGTCGCCGAGTCCACAGTTCGCCGGCTGTCGCTGTATCTCCGCTTCCTCGAGGAGTTCGAGGGGCAGGGCATCGCCACGGTGAGTTCTGGCGCGCTCGCCTCGCGGGGCGGGACGACGTCCGCCCAGGTGCGGAAGGATCTGTCGTTCTTCGGCTCCTTCGGCAAAAGGGGCCTGGGCTATCCGGTGCCGGATCTGGCCGATCAGCTGCGCGAGATCCTGGGCCTCAAGCGACGCTATCGCGTGGGGATGATCGGGGCGGGGAAGATCGGCAGCGCGCTGGTCCAGTACCGCGGGTTCCGCCAGCGGGGCTTCGACATCATCGCCATCTTCGACAGCGACAC
>DATLHD010000189.1:0-13829 GCA_035540075.1 Gemmatimonadales bacterium | reverse complement strand
ACCGCCTCCAAGTCCTCGACGTCCTTCTGGATGCTGAGAAGCCGGCCGTCCTCCACCCGCGAGGACCGGCCGCGATTCCGCATGTCGTACAGGATGAGGGTGTGGCGCTCGGCCAGGGGCGCCAGCTCGTGAGCGAGGAAGAGCCGGCCAGGGACGATGATCATCGGCGTGCCGTTGCCGATTTTCTGGTAGTAGAGGCGAACGCCGTCGGGGCCGGCGATCCAGCCGGAGTCGGGAGCCACCAGCAGCGCCAGCGCGAGCAGCGCAGCGCTCACGGCTGTCTCAGCTGATGCCGTCCGCCTGACTTACCGGCTCGCCCGAGCCTTCCGGCGTGCGATCCTCCCACAGCGCGAGGATGTTGCCTTCGGGATCGGCGATCATCGCCATGATGCCCCACGGCTGCTGGGTGGGCTCGGTCAGGAACCGGACGCCCCGCGCGTGGAGATCGCCGCAGTAGTGCAGCAGGTCGGTGACGAACAGGGTGATGCCGGTGTGGCGGCCGACCAGCTTCTTGGCGTCCGCGTGCACGGCGGGGTGCACGCCGATGTGCGCGGGCCCCTCCAGGAGCTCCGCCCCGAAGGAGCCCTCGTGGGTCACCGGGAGCCGGAGCGTGTCGCGATAGAACTCGACCGCACGGGGCAGGTCGGTCACGAAGATCGCGACGCTGTGCAGCGAGGGTGGCGGTGCGGTCACAGGACGGGCCGGCTGAGGAGGAGCTGAACCAGGAGTACGGCGAGCGTCGCCGCGCCGACGAGCAGCAAGAGCAGAAGCATCGCCAGGACGGCGATGAAGCGGCGGCTCGCACGACGCGAAGCCGCGGGTCCCTGAAGGTGTCCCTCCAGCAGGGCGAGGTTCCGCATGTTGGCCTTGAAGCCCGCGTCGAACAGGTCGCCGAGCAGCGGGATGGCCCCCACCGCGGTGTCCACCAGGAGGTTCCAACCCATCCGAGCCAGGAGTGAGGGCGGCGCGCCGAGCCGTGCGGCCTGGAGGATGATCCAGGCGGAGAAGCCGCCGCCCACCAGGTCGCCCAGCCCCGGCACCAACCCGATGATGGCCTCCAGGCCGATCCGATAGCGAGTCCCGGGGATCGGAATGGAGTTGTCGAGCAGATAGCCGAGCCGGCGCAGCCGATCCAGGCGCTCCCGCTCGGCGAGGCCGTGCGTCGCGGCCGACGCGAGAGGGGCGGCGGACTTGAGCATGCCTCCAAGGTAAGTGCTTCAGCTTCCGCTGACATGTTCCCGCATGTCGCGGGTGAAGATCTTGTTCACGATCAGCCAGCGCCCATCCACCTTGAGCAGCGACATGTAGTCGGTGAGGACGGCGTTGGGGCGCTTGAGCTCCAGCTTCGCGACCGCGGCGTCGCCCACCACGTCCACCGAGACCACCTTCCGCTCGGTGGAGTCCACCTCGCCGGGCTTGAGGCTCTCCGACCCCACCCGGGTGATGTACTCGCCGATCGGCACCACAACGAGCTTCCCTTCACGCGCGAAGAGCATGCGTGCCTCGGGATGGAACGCCTTCCGCAGGGTCAGGCTATCGCGGTTCTTCCCGCCATCGAAGTAGTACTGCACGGTCTGCCGGATGGCGGCCTCGTCGGCCCACCGGGCACTCAGGTCCGCCGCACCGGCCGCCAGCAGCGCGGCCGAGGTGGCAATCAGGAAGGGGGTGAGACGCATGAAGGTCCTCGGCCGGGAAGGGGGAAGGTCCTTCCCTCCCTACGCTGAGGACCCGGTGGCGGGTTTCTGGACGGCGCTGTCATCCCGAGCGAAGCGAGGGATCTTGCCAGGCGCGAAAGATCCCTAGCTTCGCTCGGGATGACCGGCTAGAAAAACCGTCGCACCAGGTACAGCGCCAGACTGACGACCAGCGAGACCACCAGCATCGACGCGATCGGCACATAGACCCGCACGGTCTCACGCTCGATCCGGATGTCGCCCGGAAGGCGGCCGAACCAGGAAAGGCTGCCGGACCAGATCAGCAGCCCCACCAGGATGAGCCCGACGCCGATCATAATGAGAATCGTGCCCGGCGACATCGGGTTCACGGCAGCAGCCCCTGCCGCGCCGCGTGGATGAAGTCGGTGTACGCCGGCTCGCCGCCGCTCTCGCGGACCGCAGCGGCGATCTGCGCGCGATGGTAGGCGCCGTGCATCGTGACGTGGGTGAGGATGTCCGCCACCGTGCTGGTCCAGTACTCTCCCCGCGTGTTGCGGTAGCCGACGCCTTCCTCGAGATCTTCGTCACGCATGATCGCGAGGTGGCGCGGCCAGCGCTCGGCGAGGCGGGCGATACCCGCGGCGCAGCCGTCGAGATCCAGGTCGGGCCATACCGCCAGCGTGGGTGGCTCGTCGCGGAGTCTCGCGAGCCAGAGCTCGCCCGAGCCGATGATATGAGCCATCCACCGGAGCGCCTTGGCAGGCGGGTTGCCGGAGTGGAGAGAGCTGAGCGTCTCGCCGTTGGCCCACGCGTCGTAGTGGAACAGGCGGCCGTACCAGGCCACTCCAGGAGTGCCGGCACTCACGGCCGGTCCTGTCGAGCGAGCGCCGCATGGAAGTTCCGCCGCATGCCTCGGAGCCCTGGGCGTTCGAGCGGTGTGTCGCCGAAACGTTGGCTGAACTCCTCCTCGTCCATCTGGTCGAACAGCTCGGGACCGGCCCCATCGAGCAGGTGCCGTGACCTGAACTCCTCGGTCGACGTCGGCTCGGCGAACCGCTGATTCCAGGGGCAGACCTCGTTGCAGATGTCGCAGCCGAAGACCCAGCCGTCGAGCCGCTCGGCGACGGAGTCCGGGATCGGATCCCTCTGCTCGATCGTGAGGTAGGAAATGCAGCGCGTGGCGTCGAGCACCCGCGGCTCCACCAGTGCGCCGGTGGGGCAGGCGTCGAGGCAGCGAGTACAGGTGCCGCAGTGGTCGGTCGAGTCGCTCCGGTCCTGCTCGAGGGCCAGGTCGGTGAAGATGGTCCCGATGAAGAAGAACGATCCGGCGCCAGGCCGGATCAGCATCGTGTTCTTGCCAAGCCAGCCGAGCCCGGCGCGAAGGGCCAGGGCCCGCTCCGGCACGGGACCGGAGTCCGCGAAGGTGTGGGCGATCCGTGCCCCGTGGCTCCGCAGGAAATCGGCCAGCGGCTCCAGCCGCTCGCGCGTAACTCGATGGTAGTCTTCGCCTCGGGCGTATCGGGCGACCTTTGGCGCCGGTCCGGGGTCCGACGCTCCATCATAGTAGTTGTCCAACACAACTACTATGGACTTTGCCCCGGACTCGATGAGCCGAGGATCCTTGCGTTTGCGAGCCTGGCGATGGAGGTACCGCATGACGCCGGCATACCCGCTGGCAAGCCAGCGATCGAGCCATCCTCCGTCGTCGACAGGGCTGGGATCGGTAATTCCGCAGGCGACGAAGCCGAGCTGCTCGGCCCGGCGCTTCACGGCTGCAGCGAGGCTCATCGGGACGAAACAGCGACCTCATCCGGCGGACGGTCCGCCGGGTCGCGGACCAGGGGCAGCCGAATGTCCTGGGTGATGATTCGCGCGCCGACGCCGTAGGTGAAGTACGACCAGGCCCACTGGATCAGCACCAGGACCCGATTGCGGAAGCCGATCAGGAAGAAGATGTGAACGAAGATCCAGGTCAGCCAGGCGATGAACCCGCTGAAATGGAATCGCCCGATGTCCGCAACGGCGCGTCCACGGCCTATCACGGCGAGCTGACCCTTATCCCAGTACCGGAAGGCCCGGCGGGGCCGACCCGCGAGGTCACCGGCGATCGTGCGCGCGGTGTACTTGCCCATCTGGATCGCCACCGGGCAGATGCCGGGAAGGCTGCCGCCTCCTGATGATTGAACACGGAGGCATCGCCCAGGACGAAGACCTCCGGATGACCCGGAATAGTGCAGTCCGGCT
This sequence comes from Gemmatimonadales bacterium, assembly GCA_035540075.1. GTDB lineage: Bacteria > Gemmatimonadota > Gemmatimonadetes > Gemmatimonadales > GWC2-71-9 > CAVVWJ01. The sequence goes on along the minus strand of DATLHD010000189.1, from coordinate 9,930 downwards.
CCACGATCACCCGGCCCACCCCATCCAGCGGTGCGTCGAGCGACTTGAGCAGCGCGCTGGCGAGGTTGCCGGCCGCCCAGATGACCGTCTGCGTTGGAATCGTCCATCCAGCCGCGCTGACCCGGCCAGGCTGGATGTCGGTCACCAGGGTCTCGGTTCGCACCTCGACTCCGAGCCGACGCAGATCGTTCTTGACCTTCTCCCCCAGCTCCGGCGGATACGCGGGCAGCAGCCGCGGTCCACCCTCGAGCAGCATCACGGTCGCCTCGCGCGGATCGATGTGACGGAAGTCCCGCCTGAGGGCGTAGCGCCGGAGCTCCGCAACGGCTCCCGCGGTCTCCACCCCGGTCGCACCGCCGCCGACGATGACGAACGTCAGGTACGTATGCCGCTTGACCGGATCCCGCTCACGCTCGGCCAGCTCGAAGGCGAGCAGTACCCGGCGGCGGATCTCCAGAGCGTCCTCGAGGCTCTTGAGGCCGGGCGCGAGCGGCTCCCACTCCTCGTGCCCGAAGTAGGCGTGGTGCGCACCGGTGGCCACGATCAGGTAGTCGTACCCGAGGGATCCGCCGTCGCTGAACCGCACCACCCGCTTCTCCACGTCCACGTCGGTGGCCTCGGCGAGGAGCACCTCCGTGTTCTTCTGGCGACGGAGCACCGATCGAATCGGCGAGGCGATGTCGCTCGGGTCGAGCCCGGCCGTGGCCACCTGGTAGAGCATCGGCTGGAACAGATGGTGATTGCGGCGGTCCACCACCGTCACCCGGACCGGCGCATGGCCCAGCCCCTTGGCGGCGTAGAGTCCGGCGAAGCCCCCACCGAGGATCACAACGTGCGGCACGCGGGTCTCGCTCACAGCGCCATCGTCTCCCTTCGCCAGCGGGCGAACCGGACGACGTCCTCCGCCGGTGGCACGGCCCGCTCGTCCGCGTACGCGGTGTACATCCTCCAGCGCAGATAGATCGGATCCGGCAGCGGCAGAAAGGGCGCATGCCGGTGCCACTCGCGCCGGCGGAAGGCCCAGGCCGTGCGTACCAGGTCCAGGGCCAGCCGGGGCCGGAGCGCGGCGCGGGCGGCGAGTCGCAGCACGAGCGAGGTCCAGTTCGTCTGCATGATGGAAGTATATTCTCCCCCATGTCCCACGTCACAGCGACCGGCCCCCGATGACCGACAGCCCGTATCGCCAGCTCGACGACAGGAAGCTGCCCACCGAGGATGAGCAGCTCCTGGAGAGCCCGCCGCCGCAGACGGCCGCCCAGTTCTTCCTCAAGTCGGACTCCTGGCGGGTGTACCGGATCATGGGCGAGTTCGTCTGGGGGTTCGACAACCTGGCCGACGTGAGCGACGGGGTGACGATCTTCGGCTCCGCACGCACCCAGCCTGACGACCCCTACTACGCCAAGGCCGTCGAGACCGCTCGGTTGCTGGCCCGGGCCCGGATCCCGGTCATCACCGGCGGGGGTCCCGGCATCATGGAGGCCGCCAATCGCGGCGCGCTGGAAGGTGGAGGACTCTCCATCGGGTGCAACATCGAGCTGCCGTTCGAGCAGGGCTCCAACGCCTATCTCACCCGCAGCCTGAACTTCAAGTTCTTCTTCGTCCGCAAGACGATGTTCGTGAAGTACGCGACCGCGTTCATCGTCTTCCCCGGCGGGTACGGCACCCTCGACGAGCTGTTCGAGGCGCTGACCCTGATCCAGACCGGCAAGGTCACGCATTTCCCCGTGATCCTCTTCGGCCGCGAGTACTGGTCCGGCCTCGTCGCCTGGCTGACCGACACGGCGGCCGCCGAGAGGAAGATCAATCCTTCCGACCTCCATCTCTTCCAGGTGACCGACGATCCCGCCGAAGCGGCCGCGATCGTGATCGCGGCCCGGGCCCAGAAGCCGGTCGAGCCGATCGCCCGGATGACCGCCGAGACTATCGCCCGTGGGACAGGATGAGCGCATGACCCGACCTTCGGCACCCTACCTGCGCGGCCAGCGCATCGATCCGCGCGCGATCACCGGCACGGAGAGCGTCGCCGAGCTGGTGGAGAACGCGTTCCTCGCCTACAACGCCGGCCGGCTGCGGGAAGGCTGCCAGCTCTTCACCCAGCGGATGCTCGAGCCCGACGTGACCGTGGGCCTCACCCTCACCGGCGCGATGACGCCCGCGGGCCTGGGGATGAGCTGTCTCATCCCGCTGATGGAGGCGGGGTTCGTGGACTGGGTCATCTCCACCGGCGCCAACCTGTATCACGATGCGCATTTCGCGCTGGGGCTCGCGATGCATCGCGGCACCCCCATGGCGAATGACGTGGAGCTTCGGGACAAGGGCGTGGTGCGGATCTACGACGTGTTCTTCGACTACAGTGTGCTGCTCTCCACCGATCGCTTCGTGCGCGAAGTCTCCGCCCGGCCCGAGTTCCAGCGCCCGATGAGCAGCGCGGAATACCACTACCTGCTCGGCGGGTACGTGCGCGAGCGGGAGAAGGCTCTGGGACTGAGCCGGCGATCGGTGCTCGCGGCCGCGCACGAGCTGGAAGTGCCGCTCTACACCAGCTCCCCGGGCGACAGCTCGATCGGCATGAACGTGGCCGAGCAAGCACTGGCGGGCAGCAAGCTGCGGTTCGACGTCAGCGCCGACGTGAACGAGACCGCGGCCATCGTGCTGGAGGCCAAGCGCAGCGGCGGCCAGAGCGGGGTCCTCATCGTCGGCGGCGGCAGTCCCAAGAACTTCATGCTCCAGACCGAGCCGCAGATCCAGGAGGTGCTCGGCATCGACGAGCGGGGCCACGACTACTTCCTCCAGATGACCGACGCCCGCCCCGACACCGGCGGCCTCTCCGGCGCGACACCCGCGGAGGCGGTGAGCTGGGGCAAGATCGATCCCGACCAGCTTCCGGGCACCGTGGTCGTGTACGGTGACAACTCCATCGCGTTGCCGATCCTCACCGCCTATGCCAAGGCGCGGCACGCCGACCGGCCACTGAAGCGCCTCTACGGTCGCCGCCAGGCCATGATGGATCGGCTGCTGCGGGAGTACCGGGCCGCGCTCGAGTTCCGCGACCGCCGCGCCGAGGAGTCGCTCGCGCACATGCACCCGGGGGCCGGGGGAGCGGAGACGGTGGCACGGCGGTGACGCCGGCCTACCGCTGGTACGCCCTCGGGCTGCTGGCCGTCATCAACCTTCTCAACTACATCGACCGGAACGTCATCTACGCGCTGTTCGAGTCGCTCAAGCGCGACCTGGCGCTGAGCGACGCGCAGCTCGGCTGGCTGGGTTCGGCGTACATCCTGGTCTTCTCGGTCGCGGCGCTGCCGTTCGGTGTGCTGAGCGACCTCAGGTCCCGGCGCGCGGTCATCGCCTGGGGCGTGACGGTGTGGAGCGCGTTCACCTTCCTCAGCGGCCTGGTGCGGAGCTACTGGCAGCTGTTCACCTGCCGCGCGGCCGTCGGCGTCGGAGAGGCGGCGTACGGCCCGGCGGGTGCGTCGCTGGTCGCGGACTACTTCCCCGGCGAGCGGCGGGCGATGGCGATGGGCATTCTCGCCTCCGGCGTGTCGCTCGGAGGAGTGGCGGGCCTGCTCCTGGGCGGATACCTCGAGGCGATGTACGGCTGGCGCGTCGCGTTCATGACGGTGGGCGTGCCGGGCTTCGTCTGCGCGCTCCTCGTCGCGCGGCTGGTGGATCCCATCCGCCCACCGGCGAAGCTGACGGTGCAGTCCTTCCTCCGGGACTTCCACATCGGCGTGACCGCGCTGCTCCGGCAGCTCGGGCCGCTGCTCGCCAGCGTCGCGGTCGGCACGGTGCTCGCCTACCGGCTCGACCGCTACTATGGCGCGGACTCGCGGCTGGATGTCGCGGCGTTCAGCGCGGCCGTTGGTCTCGGTCTCGCGCTCAACATCCTCTGGTGGGTGAGGCGTACTCCAGCCGATCCACAGGAAGAGATCCCTTTCGCCACGGGGATCAGCGGGGCGTTCGCCGACATCCTGCGGGCCGGAAAGACGGTGCTGCACACCCCGACGCTGGTCTACGTGTTCCTGGCCGGCGCCATGATCTCGTTCGGCACCAACGGCATCGTGGGCTGGGGGCCGACGTTCGTGGCGCGGGAGCTGGAGCTCACCGCCGGCGAAGGCGCCGCGTTGCTGGGGAAGTGGGGGCTGCTCGCGGGCGTCTCGGGAACCCTCTTCGGAGGATTCCTGGCCGACTGGCTCCGCCGCCGGGTGGAGACCGGCCGCGTGCTCACCGTGGGGCTCGGGCTCCTACTTGGCGGACCGCTGACCGTCTGGCTCCTCACCATCCGGGATCAGGGCCTGTTCCAGGTGGTCTTCACCGTCGCCTTCTTCTGTCTCTCCTGGTACAACGGTCCGATCACCGCCGTGATCTTCGACGTGGTGCCGTCCAGGATCAGCGCGACGGTCGCAGGCGCCTATCTTCTGTTCATCCACCTCGCGGGCGACGCCATCGCGCTGCCGCTCGTGGGGATGCTGTCGGATCAGTTCGGCCTGGACCGCGCCATCCTGCTGCTGCCGCTCGTGGTGATCGCAGGAGGGTTCGTCATCCTGGGCGCGACGCGGACCGTCGGGCGGGACATGGCGCGACTGACAATCACTTCTTAGCAGGAGCCGCCGGCAGGGATCGCATGTAGGTCCACACGGCCCGCACCTCGTCGTCGGTTATGAGCCCGCTGCGGACCCAGGGCATCTTGATCGGGTCGATGCCGCTGCCGTCCGGCCGCCTCCCCTCCCGTAGCGCGCGGAAGAAATCCTCCTCCTTCCAGGTTGCGAGCCGCCCGACGGTGATGTTCGGCGCGTCTGGATTGGCATCGCCCGCGAGCTGCTGGCCGTGGCAGGAACGGCAGCCGCCGATGGTGGCGAGATACTGGCCGTACTGCACTGTGACGCCCGGTTGCCGGCTTCCGCGGGGTGCGTCGTGCTGGGTCATCTCGACGGGGAGGAGGGGGAACTTGCCGGTGAGATACAGCGCCCGGGCGACCGGCCCGACCCGAGGATCGGGCTGCTCGCGGTCCACGGGCTTGAAGGTCCGTAGATAGCCGAGCAGCGCAGCGAGGTCCTCGTCCGTCAACGCGCCGTATGCCTCGGACGGCATGAAGATGAGGGGACGGCCGTCCCGCCCCACGCCGTGGCGGATGGCACGCTCGAGGTCGGCATCGGTGTACTCCGCGATGCCGCCACGACCTCCCGTGAGGTTCGCCGTTGCGAGCCGGGCGAAGGCCGGGTCATCGATCATCATCTTCCCGCCAAGATCGCCGTCATGGCACTCCTGGCACTTGGTGACCGCCTCTATCAGGTGCCGGCCCCACGCCAGCGAGGCGGAGTCCGTCGCGGCGCGGACAGCGGAATCAGGAAAGCGGTAGGTCTTGCGGATGGCGAGGGAGGAGACGACGTAAACGGCGGCGACGGCGACCACGATCAGCAGCAGGAGACCGGCCAGCAAGCGGCCGGTCCATCGGAGCCAGCGGGGCACGGAGCACTCCAGGAGGGAAGCGGGAGCGAGAAGATACTCCTACCGCACGCTTCTGTACACCAGCTCCATGATCTCGTCGTACATCGCCTCCGCCTGGGTCTCGTCGCCCGAGCGGATCGCCTGGGTGGCGCAATGGCGGAGGTGGTTGTGGAGCATGGCCCGGCCGACGCCCCGCAGGGCCTCCTGCACCGAGGTGACCTGGGTCAACACGTCGGCGCAGTAGCGCTCATCCTCCACCATCTTCTGGAGTCCGCGCACCTGTCCTTCGATGCGGCGCAGCCGAGTGAGCACCGAACGCTTGATCTCCGGATCCACTGCCACCGCGTGCTCGCCATCCCCCGGCCTCACGCCGCAGGCACATGCTACCGTCGCCATGTCCACACTCCCTTCAGGTTAGGCCAGCCGTCACACCTTCGCGGCCCGCAGCCTCAGGCTGTTCATCACCACGCTCACCGAGCTCACCGCCATCGCGGCCGCCGCGAACGCCGGCGTGAGTCGAAGGCCGAAGACGGGGTACAGCGCACCGGCGGCAATCGGTATTCCCACCATGTTGTAGACGAAGGCCCAGAACAGGTTCTGGCGCATCACCCGCATCGTGCGGCGGGCGAGGGCCACCGCGCCGGGCACCCCGAGCGGATCCCCTCGCATGAGGGTGATGTCTCCCGCCTCGATCGCCACGTCGGTGCCGGTGCCCATCGCGATGCCTACGTCGGCCTGCGCCAGCGCCGGCGCATCGTTGATCCCGTCCCCCACCATCGCGACCGTCCGGCCTTCCGACTGAAGCCGCCTGACCTCCTCGAGCTTGCCCTCGGGGAGCAGGCCGGCCGCCACTCGGTCGATGCCCACGGCCCGCGCCACGACCTCCGCGGTCCGGGCGTCGTCACCCGTCAGCATCACGCTCTCGAGACCCATACGCCGCAGGGCCTGGACGGCCTCTCGGGCGGCCGGCCTCACGGCGTCGGCCAGTGCGATCACCGCGACAACGTCACCGTCCACCGCGATGAACACCGTGGTGTGTGCCTCGGCGGCGAACGACTCCGCTTGGGGTGCGAATCGGCCGGGCGAGATGCCGAGCCCGGCGAGCAGCGCGGCATTGCCGACGGCCACCCGCCGCCCCTCCACGATGCCGATCACGCCCCGGCCGGTGAGGCTCTCGAACTGCCGGGGCTCGGTCAGCACCAGCCCTCGAGTGGCGCCGGCCGCCACGATGGCCTCGCCCAGCGGGTGCTCGCTGTGCCGCTCGAGGGACGCCGCGAGCCGCAGCGCTTCGGCCTCGTCCTCGCCCACGATACGCTGCACGGTCGGCTTCCCCTCCGTCACGGTTCCGGTCTTGTCGAAGACGACCGTGTCGAGTCGGCTGCTCCGCTCCAGCGCCTCGCCACCCTTGATGAGGATGCCCAACTCTGCGCCGCGACCGGTCGCCACCATCACCGCGGTCGGTACCGCGAGTCCCATGGCGCAGGGGCAGGCGATGATCAGTACCGTCACCGCCGACACGAGCGCGTGCAGATAGGCGGGCTCGGGGCCGACCACGAGCCAGACGATGAAGGTCACCGCGGCGATGCCCATGACCACGGGCACGAACACGGCGGCGATCCGGTCGGCGAGGCGCTGAATCGGCGCCTTGCTGCCCTGGGCCTGCTGCACCAATCGAATGATTCTGGAGAGCACGGTGTCGCCACCGACCTGCTCCACCCGGAGCCGGAGCGCACCATTCCCATTGATCGTCGCGCCGATCACCCGGTCGCCGGCGGCCTTCCGCACGGGAGTGGGCTCACCCGTGAGCATGGACTCGTCCACGTGGCTCGTGCCGTCCACGACCGCCCCGTCGGCCGGGATCTTCTCTCCCGGCAGGACGAGCACCTCATCACCGGGCTGAAGCCGCGCCAGCGGGATCTCCACCTCGCCGCCATCGCGCACGACGCGCGCGGTCAGCGGTCGGAGCTCGATCAACCGGCGGATCGCGGCGGCGGTACGGCTCCGGGCTCTCGCCTCCAGCAGATTGCCCAGTAGCACGAGCGTGATGATCCAGATCACGGGCTCGTAATACACATGCGGCTGGATGCCGCGCGCGGCGAGCCAGCTGCCGGCGACTGTGACGCAGAGGCTGTATCCGAACGCCGCCCCGGTGCCCACCGCAATGAGCGTGTTCATGTCCGCGGTGCGGTGGCGGAAGGCCGACCACGCACGGGAGTAGAAATGCCGGCCGGCCCACCCCATCACGGGCAGGGTAAGAGCGAAGAGCAGCCAGGGCCGTGAGGGCATGCTGAGCGGAATGGAAAGGAGCGCGGCGGCCAGGCTCACGGCGAACTTGCTCCGAAGCTCGCGTCGCTCGCGATCACGAGCCGCGTCCTCCGCACCCGTCATCTCCTCGATGGACGCACCCGCATCGGGCAGCTCGGCGCCGTAGCCGGTATCGCGGATGGCATCGACCAGCCGCTCCGGCGTGGTGCTGGCCGGGTCGTACGACACCGTGGCCGACCCCGTCATGAGGTTCACGTTGGCGGCGCTCACGCCGGGGGTGCGCTCGAGTGTGCGCTGCACGCGGGCGGTGCAGGCGGCGCAAGTCATGCCCTGCACCGGAATGGTGAGCTCGTTCTCGCGCTGCGTGCCGGTCACGGTCATGAGTCGTTCTATGGCTGCACGGTTGCCCGGTAGCCCGCCTCCACCACCGCCTTCTCCAGGTCGGATACCGTGGCGGTGGTTTCGTCGTAGCTCACGTCGGCGCGGCCGATCCGAACGGCGTCGATGCGGACCCCCGGGACCGAACTCAACGCGCGGTTCACGGCGTTGAGGCAGTGGCCGCAGCTCATGCCTTCGATATGGAGGGTGGCTTGCCGCACGGGCGTCTCGGGGTTGAGGTTAGGCCCGAAATTTATATAGGGGTAGGGGGTATGTCAACAAGGCTCCCACTCGCGCGCTCTTGGCGGCAGCAGGGTGCGCCCCAGGCGGGCAGAGCGCGAGGTGGGGCTTGTCCGCAACGACTTACGGGTGCACCGCCTGGAATCAAGTTGGCCTGATGCAATGCCTTACACGCTTTTCATCCACGGCATGCCTCCTGCCCCTCCCGCCAGCCATGTGTCCGCCCGAGGATGACCTTTCCGGCGACGCCTTCCCACCAGCGGCAGGCGAGCCGCTGGTGCCGATTCTTCGCCTGGATGACGGGGGCGATGACGCGGACGCGTTGGCCACGTGGCACCAGGCGCTCTCCAACGCGCTTTCGGCGGAGGTGCCGCACGACCTGCTGGCGCTCTGGCTCTATCCCACGCGAGGCGGGGCGGTATTGCTGGGTCCGGAGGCGCTGGCCCAGGATGACCTCAAGGTCCCGCTACCCAGCCCGCAACTTCTGCCTCAGCAGCTGAGGGTCCTGGAGGAGATCGTCCGAGACGCCGGCTACGCGTCCACCGTGGGGCTTCCTGTCCGGTTCGGGCGGCGCGATGTCGGCATGATGCTGGTCGCGAGCCTCGCGCCGGGACGGTATCGAGGCTTCGAGCTCATCGTGCTCCAGCTTGCCGCCCGGCGCCTGGCGCCTTCGCTCGGACGGCTCGCCCGGCAGTGGGGCGGCGCGGTCCAGGGCCCGGAGCGAGTCGCCACCCTCCTCGACGCGATAGCCCAGGCCAGCGCGGGCGGTGTCACCCCGCAGGCGTTCGCCGCGGCGCTGGGACATGCGCTCGAGCGGCTGGTGCCGCATGACCGTCTGGAGCTGATCCTCTCTGGTCCCGGCGGGGGACGCTACTATCGATTGGGGGAGCATGTCGGTGGACCACTCTGGGCCGACACCTCGCTCGTGCTCGATGCGACCACCCTCGATCTGCACGGCCTGACGGACGCGCATGGCAGGGTCCTGCTGGGGGACGCGGGACGGGAGCCGCGGTGGCCCCGCGGCTATTTCACGGCCCTCGATCCCGCCGGCGCCGAGCTGCGCGCCGTCGTCGGTGCGCAAGCAACCGGACCGACCAGGCTCACGGCGTACCTCCTCCTCGGCAGCGTGGGTCCCGATCTCTACGATGAAGCGGATGCCGAGCTGCTGACCCGTGTAGCCGCCCTGATCGCGCCGCAGGTGGCGCTGCTCGCGGAACAGGCCGCGCGCGAGCGGGACGAGCCGCGGGTCAGCCTCGAGCCGGTGCAACTCCTCGAGATCACCGAAGTGCTGGCGCTGACGGCTGAGCCGAGCGAGGCCACCCGCCGGGTGGCGGAGCTCGCGGGACGGTTTCTCCCGTTCGACCATCTGCATTTCGCGCTGCGCCTCAATGACGGCGACCGCGTGGTGCTGCTCGACCCGGGAGAGCGGCGTGCGATCCCCGACCTCGCCTCGGTGCCGGTGGCCGGGACCGCGCTCGGCGAGGTCCTGCGGGGAGAGCGCCTGCACTACTTCGCCCTGCACCAGGGCGAGGCCCGGCTCATCGTCCCGCTCAGGGTCGCGGGGCGGGTCCACGGCGCCCTGGTGCTGACGGCCGCTCC
>DATLHD010000188.1:0-4921 GCA_035540075.1 Gemmatimonadales bacterium | reverse complement strand
GGTGGGATCGGCTTCGAAGCAGAGGAGACACGCGCGACGGGAGCGGACGATGTCCGCCAGCGCGTCCAGCGCCGACTGAGCGGCCTCAGTCCTCAAGTGATCGCGGAAGATCCGCCGCATCTCGGCGTGCCGGCCCGCACGAGCGGCGGCGCGGCCGGGGGCAGGGGTGCCGAGGTCCCGAAGGTGCAGGTAGTCGATCCCGGCGCCGTGGAGGTTCGCGGCGAGGGCGGACTTCGCGAACCCCGGCCGGCGGGAGCTCGCCACCGCGCGGACATCCACCAGCAGCTCGATGCCCGCCTCGCGCAGAGCCTGGAGAAAGCTGTGAACCGTGGCGCCCTGGTAGCCCACCGACGCCACCTCGATCCGATCCGACATCAGATGACCGGAGAATCTCCCTTACCCGTGTGTCTTGCCCGGAAGCGGACGAGGTCCACGGCGAGGATCAGGCCCAGAAGGGCGACGCCGCCGCCCAGAAAGCGCAGCAGGTCCACGGCGCTCCGCGCGTGGTCATGTTGGGCGATAGCTGTCTCCGTGAGCATCCAGGTGGTCGCGACCGACGGCGAGCGAGAGCCTTGCTGCACCTCTTTCGCGTATTGCCGCCACTCCTGGGCGGTGGCCGGCGAGATCTCCCGCACTTGCCCGGCCTGCGCGCCGAGCACGGCGCCCAGTCCCAGAACCGTCAGGCCGGTCGCGATGAGGATCCAGCCGGCCAGCTCTTTGCGGAGTCGCGAGGCGAGCGCCGGCGCTCCGGAGGAGGGGACGCTCACCGGAGCGAGCCCGCGGACGCCATGAACTCGCGGAAGAGCCGAAGCGCCTCGGATCGCGCCGCGACCCCGGAGACCGTCGCCCTTTCGCCGTCAGCCCCGGACATGAGGAGCTCGGTCGCGGAACCCGCCGCGCCGACCGCCATCGCCGTGAGCCACCGCTCGCCCTCCGCCACCGTGATCTCGGTGCCGTCGGCGAGCGGCGCCTCGGGTGCGAAGACCTGCGCCACCCGCTCCGGAGCGGCCGGCTCGACCTGTTCGTTCCCGTTTTCGCAGATACGGAGGATCATACGCCACTCGAAGTCAGACCGCCGCCAGCGCGTCGGGTGAGGAGGAGAGACGATACCGATCGCGCAGTACCGCCAGGTGATGCGTCACGTGGCCCACCAGGATGTAGGCGATGGCCCGGGTGCTGATGACCTTGCCGCTCGCCTGGCCGCGCCGATCCCAGCCCGCCGACGGGAGGCCCTCCACCAGCGCGATGGTGCTCGCCCGCACCGCCTGAAACTCGCGCAACAGCTCCGCGAGGGGCCGGGCGTCGAACTCGGCCGGCGGCACGTAGGCATCCTCGTCGAACCCCGGGAGCGGGGTGGTATCGGCCCGGGCGATGCGCAGCAGCCGGTAGGCGAAGATGCGCTCCGCGTCGCACAGGTGGCCCAGCACCTCCTTGACGCTCCACTTCTCCGGCGCGTAGCGGAAGCGGCCCGTCGCGTCGTCGAGCGGCGCGAGAAGCCGCATCACCTCGCCTAGCTGCGACGTCAGGTACTCACCGATCCGCTCGCCCGGCACCTTGTCGATGTAGCCGTGATAGAAGGGGGCGGATTCGTCCGTGCCGGGACGGGACAATGTCAGCGGGCTCATGATCACTCCTCAATAATATGGCGAGATGACGCCTACTTCGATTTCGCATAGTAGTCGGCGCCGAGGAAGTGGAGCGACACGTAGGGCTCGTCGCCCACGACCCAGCTGTCGTGCGGCTCGGGCGGCACGTAGAACAGGTCGCCCGGCCTCATCTCGAGCACCCGATCGGCAAGCGCCACCGTGGCGACGCCGGCCAGCACCAGCCCGACGTGCTCCACCGAGCAGCGGTCCGCGCCGACCCCGGGGCCGACGTGCTGGGACCACTTCCAGCCCGGCTGGTAGGTGGCGCGGCCGATGGTGAGGCCGCCGATCCGCACCACCTCGAACCGGCCCTTGACCATCTCACGCACCTCGTCGGGCGAGTCGAAGCGCCGCAGAATGACGTCCAGCATCGTGATGGCCTCCGTATCCGTGGACTACCCCGGGCGACGCTCCCCCAGCCCGATCCAGACGCGCAGCGCCACCCAGTGCGCCGTTCCGATCACCAGCCCGGTCACCACGGCCACCAGCAGCTCGATCGTGACCAGGAACCGCGCGTTGATGAGCTCTGCCACCCCACCGGTCAGCACGCCGGCCGCGGCGAAGGGCCACCAGGGGATCGAGCCGGGCGCCGAGCGCCGAGCAGCGATCACGAGGACGGCCACGTAGACGAGCGCTGCGCTCCCGAGGGTGAACGCGAGTCGGCGCTCCCGCTCCACCGCCTCGTTCCAGATCATCATCGCGCCGATCATCAGCACGACCAGGGTCGTGCCCACGGTCTCGATCCTCGTGAGCCATCCCGGGCTCACCGGAAGAGGTCCCACCGGAAGAAGCTCACCCGCCACCGGCCGTCGATCTCCCTCCAGCGAAGGTCGTACTTTGCGCTGACCCTGGTGCGTCCGCTCGTGAGGATCCACACGCCCTCTTCGGCCAGGTACTGTCCGTCCAGCGTCACGTTGCCGGGCCGGAGGTCCGAGCGGTTGACCCGGCTGGAGAGCGCCAGCCCCTGCAGGTAGCCGATCGCCGCGCTCCCCCGCCGAGCGGTGTCGGGCGACGGAGGCCACACCATCACGTCGGGCGCGAGCAGCCGCCGGACGGTCGCCGAGTCGCGCCGGACGAACGCGCCGGCGAACTGCCAGCGGGGCGGCTGATCCTGCGCCATCCACAGCGCGACGCCCAGGAGCAGCGCGCGCATCACGCCGGCACCTCCAGGGCGGCGACCTGCTCCCGCAGCACCTGCACGGCGAGATCGATGGTGTGCCGATGGGTGCGGAACGCGAGCGCCGCCATCCGTAGGGTGAAGCGTCCTTCGAGCATGGTAGAGGACAGGAACACCCGTCCGTCGTGTCGCGCCCCGTCCACGATCGCCTTGTTCATGGCGTTCGCCTGTTCCAGGCTGACCCCGGGTGGGGCCCACCGGTAGGTCACGACGGAGAGGTCGGGCGTCGGGCCGACCTCGAACCCCACGCTCGCGATCTGCCGGTGGAAGTAGCGCGCGAGCAGCAGCTTCTCCTCCAGCGCCGCCCGGAACGGAGCGGTACCGAGCAGCGCGAGCGGCAGCCACATGCGGAGGGCCCGGAAGTGCCGCGACAGCTCCGGTGATACGTCCGCCGGCGAGAGCTCGCTGGCGTCCGCCCGCGCATCCTGCATGTAGCTGCCGGTGTAGTTGTGCCCCGCAACGAGTGGCGCGGAGTCCTTGACCACAACGATCCCTGAGCCATAGGGGAGAAACAGCCCCTTGTGGGGATCGAGCACGACGGAGTCGGAGCGCTCGATCCCTTCGAGCAGCCCCCGCCCTTGCTCGGTCAGGAGGAAGAAGCCGCCGTAGGCCGCGTCCACGTGGAACCAGCACCGCTCCCGCTCCGCCACGTCGGCGATCGCCACCAGCGGGTCCACCGCGCCCGTGTCGGTCGTGCCCGCGGCCGCGACCACCAACCAGGGCCGGAGGCCGGCCGAGCGGTCCTCGGCCGCCGCCGCGGCGAGTGCGTCCGGCCGCATACGGTAGCGCTCATCCATCGGGATCCAGCGCACCTGCGCCTCGGCCATCCCGGCGATGTGGAGCGACTTCTCGACGCAGTAGTGCGCCTGGCGGGTGAGGTACACGACCGAGGTCGCGAATTCGGCGGCGCGGAGACCATGCGCCTCGCGGGCGCTCACGATGGCCGTGAGCGTGGCGAGGCTGCCACCGGAGGCGATGCTGCCCGCCGCCCCGGTAGGGTAGCCGACCAGGTCGGCCACCCACCGGACCATCAGGTTCTCCAAGCGGACCGGCCCGGGGCCCGCGAAGAAGACGCCGGAGTACTTGTTGGAGACCGCGGCCAGGTAGTCGCCGAGGGCCGAGTGATAGATGCCGCCACCGGGGATGTAGGCGAGGTGCCTGCCCGTCGCCGTGGCGGCGCCAGGGCGCACCACCTCGCGCTCCAGCAGCTCGATCACCTCATCCAGGGACATGCCCCGTTCGCCGACCGGGTGCTCGAGCAGTCCTGCACCCTGCCCTGCCGAATCTTCGAAGCCCTTGAGGGTGTCCACCTGCCGCAGGAAGCGCTCCGACGACGCGATCACGGCATCGCGGAGGCGGCGACGGCGCCGGGTACCGGGCTCGAGCGGGCGGGATGCGCGCTCGAGCTGCCGAAGCCGATCGAGCAGCTCCGCGTCGCCGATGTCCCCCTGCGCTTCAGCCACCGCGCATCCGCTGCTGGACCCGTCGCACCTCGGCGACGATGGAGCGGGCCCGCTCGACCGGCACCCCTTCGCGGTACAGCGTCCGCTCCGTCTCCTCGTCCGACTTGCCCTCGGCGAAGAGATCCATCACCCGCCGGGTGAGGCGCATCGTTTCCTCCGGACGGGTGCCGCCGCCGAAGAGGTTCCGCCACCAGCTCATCGGCCCTCGCGCATGAGGATGATCTCGGTCCGCACGTCATAGCCGAGATCGCCGAGACCCGCGACCCTCCAGCCTTCGGTGCCGAGGCGGTTCAGGATGGCAGGGAGCTCGGAGCCCAACGGCTGCCCGATCCCGTCGAGATACCACGAGACGCCGCCCGAACCCCCAGCAGCGTCGCGGCCGATCAGGATCCTGTACTCGTACGTGGCCATCAATGTCCTCGTCTGGTGAAGGTCAGCAGCGGCGACCACGATACCCTTAGCTTACGCTCATGCATGCGACCGACGTGCGCCACGATCCCGAAGGCTCCCGCTTCGTCGTGGATCTGCCCGACGGACCGGCGGAGCTCTTCTACGGCATGTTCGCGGAAGATGTATTGGACCTCCAGCACACCGAGGTCCCGCCTTCGGGCAAGGGCAAGGGCATCGGCGACGCC
>DATLHD010000187.1:0-18511 GCA_035540075.1 Gemmatimonadales bacterium | reverse complement strand
CTCTTGAGCGCGTATTCCGACTCGACGGTCCGGCGCCGCTCGATCCGGTCGTGCGGCGAGAGCTCGGGGTCCTTGTCGATCCGGTGGATCTCCTCCGAGATGTCGGGCACCAGGAAGAGCGTCGGGTCGCCCGGCGACATCGTCTCCGCACCGCGATCAGTCAGATGGACCGAGTGGCCCTTCTCGTCGAGCACGAAGTAGAGCACGTCCTCAGTGTCGCGCATTCGCTGCTGCCGCATCGGCAACTTCCGGTCCGCGATCGCGTCCAGCTCCATGCGCTGGACCAGCTGCTTGATCCCGTGCTCCTGCAACATCTTGAGCAGCCGCTTGTTCTTCGGCATGCCGAGATGGGCCTGGTACAGCTTCAGCGCGGCGTCCTGCCGGGTCTTCTCGGCCTCCAGCAGCCTCTCGGCCTCGGCCAGCAGGCCGTTCACCACCCCGGTCTGCTTCCGCACCAGCTCGGCGACCTGGCGGTTGAACTGCGCGTACTTGTCGTCGGTCTCGTTGCCGACGGGGCCCGAGATGATGAGCGGCGTCCGCGCCTCGTCGATGAGGATCGAGTCCACCTCGTCGATGATCGCGTAGGCGTGCTCCCGCTGCACCCGCTGTTCCAGCGAGAACACCATGTTGTCGCGCAGGTAGTCGAAGCCGAACTCGTTGTTGGTGCCGTAGGTGATGTCCGCCTGATAGGCAGCGCGGCGGCCGGGGGACGACGGCTCCGTGTCGTCCAGGCAGGCGACGTTGAGACCGAGGTAGGTGTAGACGTGCCCCATCCACTGCGAGTCGCGCCGGGCCAGGTAGTTGTTGACCGTGACCAGGTGCGCTCCCCGGCCGGCGAGCGCGTTCAGGTAGAGCGGCAGGGTCGCGACGAGAGTCTTGCCTTCGCCAGTCGCCATCTCCGCGATCCTGCCCTGATGCAACACGACGCCGCCGATGAGCTGCACGTCGTACGGCACCATGTCCCAGGGGAGCTCGTGGCCGGTGACCGACACGGTGGTGCCGACCAGCCGGCGGCAGGCCTCGCGCACCGTGGCATAGGCCTCGGGAAGGAGGTCGTCCAGCGCGGCCTTCAGCTCGCGCTTGTACTGAACCTCCAGCTCCTGGTACCGGCCCTCGAGCCCGTCCCGCTCCACCGGATCCGCGCAGGCGTGCTTGGCGGCCTTGACCTGCTCCAGTTCGGCCTTGATGGCTCCGGTCCGCTCGCCAAGCCGCTCCCGAAACTTCCGGGTCTGGTCCTTCAGCTCGGCCTCGCTGAGCCCCTTGAGCTTCTCTTCCTCGGCGTGGATCCGGTCCACAACGGGTTGGAGGCGCTTGCGCTCGCGCTCGTGCCGGGTCCCCAGGACCGCGGTCATCAATGATTTGATCATGCTGGGTCCAAATATAACCGATGCCGAGTCACGTACTCCGCGACCGGATCGGGTACCCAATAGCGGATGGAGCGGCCCTCGCGCACCCGCCGGCGGATCTCGGTGGCCGAGATCTCGATGGCGGGCACCTCGATGGTCCTGGAGATGAGCGGAGAGGAGGGCACAGGCACCCCAGCCCGAGCAAACACCACGACGGTCGCGAGCGCTGGGATCTCCTCCGCCCGGTGCCAGGCCTCGAGCTCGGCCGCCGCGTCCGCCCCGAGGAGCAGCGTCAGTCGAATCCCCGCCTCCCGCGCGTGCAGCGCCCGAAGGGTGTCCACGGTGTACGAGGGCCCCGGCCGCTCCAGCTCTGCGCGCTCCACGGCGAAGCCGGGTGAGCCGGCCACCGCGAGATCCAGCATCGCCGCGCGTTGCTCCGCCGAGGCCCCGTGGAGGCCGCGCTTGAAAGGCTGCTCCCGCGCTGGCACGAATCGGAGCGAATCGAGCCCGAGGGTCTCGGCCGCGACGCGGCCGACGATCAGGTGGCCAAGGTGAACGGGGTCGAACGATCCGCCGAGGAGGCCTACCATGGGCCGGTTGATGCCATCCCGAGGCCGGCCGATGTCATCCCGAGACCGGCTGATGTCATCCCGAGACTGGCTGATGTCATCCCGAGACTGGCTGATGTCATCCCGAGCGGAGCGAGGGATCTCGTCTGGTGGCCCTGGAGCTCTGCCGGCAAGATCCCTCGCGTGCGCTCGGGATGACAGCGCCTCATCACGACGTGCCCGCCGGCGGCCCGGGACAGTGCGTGTCTCCTCGCAGCGCATCGGGATGGAAACGCCGCAGGTATCCGCAGGTCTCCTGCACGTCTTCCTGGTAGCCCAGCCGCCGGTAGGCCTCCACCAGCTTGAGCAGCGCGTCGGGCGCGACCGCTGCCCGAGGGTAGGTCGCCACCAGGTCCTTCAGGTAGAGAATGGCCGAGTCGTAGGCCTTCAGCTTGAAGTAATAGATCGCGGCCCGATACTCCTTGTAGGCGAACCGCTCCTGCAGCTCCGCGATCCGGATCTGCGCCCGGGCGGCCGCCGGGCTGTTGGCGTAGCGGTTGAGCAGCTCCTGGTAAGTGGAGAGCGCGGTCTGCCCGTAGGTTGGGTCCAGCTCCGGCCGGCGCCACAGATCGGAGTACACGTCACCGACGCGCAGCAACGCATCGGGCGCCAGCCGATCGTTGGGAGTTTCATCCGATACTCGGCGGAACTCGCGCGCGGCTTCGAGGTGGGCTCCGGTCACGAACTTGGCGTCGCCGAGCCAGAAGCGCGCCTGGGCGATCCTCGAGTCGCCGGGCGAAAATTCCAACAGCAGGCGCTCGAGCTGCTTGATCGCATCGTCCCACCTGCCCCGGCGCACATAACGCTCCGCCAGCCGGTACAGAGAGTCGACCTGCTGGGGACTGGCGCCCTCGTAGTCGGGCGTGTTCGCCGGCGTGGTGGTCGCCTCGGGCGAACGACCCCCGCCGCACCCGGCGAGTGTGGTGATTGCCAGTGCGACGGCGATCCTGCGAAGACCTGTCATGGGTTCCCGCCCCCCGGTGGGGGGCCTGACATGGGTGTGAGTCCAATGGCCTCGAGCCTGGCCCGGGCCTTTTCGCTAACGGGGTCGGACGCCTCTGGTTGGGCCGCGATGGTCTGGAAGGCGAGGGCGGCCGCGAGCGTATCACCCTGCGCGAGCCGGGTCTCGCCGTAGGCGAACAGCGCCTGTCGTCCTACGGCCGAGGTCGAATCCATGCGGGCGGCCTCGGCGAACCAGAGCGCCGCGTCCTCATCACGTCCGCTGGTCAGCGACCGGTTGCCGAGAGAGAGCGCGCAGTCGGCCGCGCCTTTCCGGGCGGTGGCGCGCAGCGAGCTGTCCTGCGACCGTCGCAGGACGGCTCGGTACTGGAACATCGCCTGTCCGCACCCGGCGGTCTGCTGAAGGAGCCGGGCGTGCAGCGCCAGCAGAGAGTCCACCGCCTCCTGATCCGGCGCGGCGGCGAGCGCGCGGGGAAGCAGCGTCACCAGCTCCTCGGGCTCGGCTCCCTCCTGCTGCGCCAATCGGAGCGCGTACCGCCCCGGCACTCGGTCGGGTGCTACACTCTGCAGTCCGATCACGGCCCGCTGGAGTGCCTCCGCCCGGTCGGCTCGCTCGGCGGCGCGGGCCACCTCCTCGAGCCCTTCGGCGGCCTCCTGAGTTCGCCTCGGATCTTCGCCGGCCAGGTGCAGGTAGGCATCCGCCGCCTCGCCCAGATCGCCGCTCCGCAGGGCGGCGGCGCCGACCTTGGCCCAGACCCGCGCGGAAGCGTCGCCGCTCGCGAGCGACCGGTATTGCCGGAGCGCCTCCGCGTACTGCCCCACGCCGTAGGCCTCGTCACCCCGGCGCTCGGCGTCCACCCCACCTCCGCACGCGGCGCAGGTCAGCGCCGCAACCAGGGCCCACCGGGTCACGCGCCGGTGCGTCCCAGCATCGCGAGGTAGGCTTCCACTCGGGCGTTCTCCGGTCGGCGGGAGAGACACGATCTCCAGATCTCCCGCGCGCCGAGCGCGTCGCCCGAGAGGAAGTGGGCCAGTCCCAGCGCGGCCAGCGCGTCGAGGAAATTGGGGCGCAGCCGGATCACTTCCTCCAGGGCTTCGCGCGCCTCGAGCGACCGCCCCGACTCCAGCAGGAGCCTCGCCATGCGGTAGCGCAAGTCCACGAACGTGGGACCCAGCTCGAGGGCCCGCCGGTACTCCTCCACCGCGCGATCCAGCGCGCCGGCCTCGGCGTAGGCCTCCGCCAGCTCGGCGTGGTGGTTGGCGAGCCGCGACGCCACCGGCGAGGGCAGTCCGTTCAAGGGAGGCGACACGCTGGAGGCGGCGCGGCGGAACGCGTCCTCGGCCTCCGCCTCCCGGCCCAGCTCGGAGAGGACGAGGCCGAAGTGGATCAGGGCTTCGAGGTAGCGCGGGTTCAGCTCCAGCGCCCGGGACAGCTCGGCCAGCGCGCGCTCCCGCTGCCCCAGCAGGGAGAGCGAGACGCCGAGCAGGTGGTGCACGTCGGCGAAGGCGCGGCCGGTGGCGACGATCTCCTCCAGCACGTGCACGGTGCCGTAGTAGTCCTGGACCGCGAACCGCTCGCGGGCCCGGTCCAGCGCACGATCAGTCTGGGCGGCCATGGCTCTCCCGGAACCAGGCGACGAATCGCCGGATCCCCTCCGGAAACGGTGTGCGGGGCGCGTAGCCGAGCACGGCTCCCGACTTGGTGAGGTCGGCGGCCGTCTGCTGGACGTCGCCCGGTTGCATCGGGGCCCACTGGATCACCGGCTTTATGCCCAGCGCCCGCGAGATCTCTTCCACCATCGCGCCGGTGGGCACCGAGCGGTTCCCGCCCAGGTTGAAGTCTTCCACTCCCACCGGCGCGTCCACCGACCAGCGGAGCGCCGCCAGCACCCCGACGACGATGTCGTCGCAATAGGTGTAGTCCCGCGCCTGAGTGCCGTCGCCGAAGAGGGTGATGGTCTCTCCCGCCAGCATCTTCCTGGTGAAGGAGTGGATTGCCAGGTCGGGGCGCTGCCGGGGACCGTAAACGGTGAAGAACCGGAGCGACGCGACCCGGAAACCGTAAGTCGGCGCGACCGACCGGAGGAACAGCTCCCCTGCCCGCTTGGTCGCCGCGTACGGCGACACCGGCTCGATCGCAACCGCATCCTCACGGAACGGCGCCGGCGTGCTGTCGCCATAGACCGAGGACGACGAGCCGAACAGGATCCGCGACACCTTCGCGCCCCGGGCCGCCTCGGCGACGGACGCGGTCCCCGTGACATTGGCGCGGGCATAGCCCACCGGGTCCGCCAGCGACGGTCGCACCCCAGCCTTGGCGGCCAGGTGGATGATGACGGTGTCGGGAGTAAGGTGGGAACGCAGCGCGTCGGTGTCGAGGAGGTCCACCTCGTAGAAGCTGAAGCCGGGGTGACGGCGGGCCTCCGCCAGGTTCCGCTCCTTCATCTCCCTGGCATAGAAAGGATCGAAGTTGTCGATCCCGATCACCTCGTCTCCCTGGCGGACCAGCGCCTCGACCAGGTGCGACCCGATGAAGCCGGCCGCACCGGTGACGAGGATTCGGGTCACCGACCGCCCCGACCGATCCCGTGATACTCGAAGCCCAGCGACTTCATCCGCTCGGGCTCGTACAGATTGCGGCCGTCCAGCAGGAGGGGCCGCCGCAGCAGCTTGCGGACCCGCTCGAAGTCGGGATTTCGGTAGACCAGCCACTCGGTCATGACGCAGAGGGCGTCGGCACCGTGGGCCGCGCTGTAGGGATCGGCGGCGTACATCACCCGGTCCTCGAAGATGTGCCGGGCGGAATCGGTGGCCTTGGGATCGTGCGCCTGCACCCGGGCGCCGGCCGCGAGCAGCCCCTCGATCAGCGGAATGGCCGGGCTCTCGCGCATGTCGTCGGTTTCCGCCTTGAACGCCAGGCCCCACAGGCCGACGGTCTTGCCCGACAGATCCGACCCGAGGTACCGCTGGACCTTGTTCAGCACCACCAGCTTCTGGCACTCGTTCACATTCTCGACCGCCTTGAGCACGTCGAGCGAGAGGCCGAGGTCGTCGGCGGTGCGGATGATCGCCTTCACGTCTTTCGGGAAGCACGAGCCGCCGTAGCCCGGGCCGGGATACAGGAAGGCGCGGCCGATCCGCTGATCCGAGCCGATGCCGAGCCGCACGTTGCTCACGTCGGCCCCCACCAGCTCGCAGAACAGCGCCATCTGGTTCATGAACGAGATGCGGGTCGCGAGCATCGCGTTGGCGGCGTACTTGGTCACCTCGGCCGAGGCGATGTCCATGAAGAGGATCCGGTTGCCGCCCTGGCGGGTGAACGGGCCGTACAGCTCGCCCATCACCTCGCGGGCCTCTTCGTCGTCGACCCCGATGACGACGCGGTCCGGCTTCATGAAGTCCTCGATCGCGGCCCCTTCCTTGAGAAACTCGGGGTTGGAGCACACCGCGAAGGAGATGCTGGTCTGCGACTTGACCGCGGCCCGCACCTTCTCCGCTGTCCCCACGGGGACGGTGGACTTGGTGACCACGATCTTGGGCTCGTTCATGTGGCGCCCGATGTCGCGCGCGACGCTGAGGACGTGTTGGAGGTCAGCCGAGCCGTCCTCGCCGGGGGGAGTGCCCACGGCGATGAAGATCACCCGGGCTCCCCGCACCGCCGCGCCCAGGTCGGTGGTGAAGGTGAGACGGCCCTCGGCCTGGTTGCGCTGCACCATCGGCTCGAGCCCAGGCTCGTAGATCGGGATCTCGTTGCGCTGGAGACGCGCGATCTTCTCCGCGTCCTTGTCCACGCAGACGACGTCGTTCCCGGTCTCCGCCAGGCATGCGCCCGCGACCAGACCCACGTATCCGCTGCCCACCACCGCGACGTGCATGTCAAGCCTCTTTCGGCATCGCGTTACGAGTATCGACCACCACCCGGGCGTGGCGCGCGATCATGGAGTAGTCGAAGTCCGAGTGGTCGGTCACGATCATGATGCAGTCGGCCGCCGCTACGGACTGCTGGGTGAGCGGCACCGAGCGGTGTTCTTGCCCGTTCTCGGAGAAGCAGGGCACGTGGGGATCGGAGTACGCGACCCGCGCGCCCTGCCCCTCCAGCAGCCTGATGATGTCCAGCGCCGGGCTCTCCCTGATGTCGTCGATGTCCCGCTTGTAGGCCACGCCCAGAACCAGCACCGCGGCGCCCTTCACCGCCTTCCCCTGGTCGTTCAGCGCCTCGGCCACCTTGCGCACCCAGAACAGCGGCATCTCCGTGTTCAGCTCGCCTGCGAGATCGATGAAGCGGGTCTTGTAGTTGAGCCCGCGCATCTTCCAGGCGAGGTAATGGGGATCGATCGGGATACAGTGACCCCCGAGCCCTGGTCCGGGCAGGAACTTCATGAAGCCGAACGGCTTGGTGGACGCCGCCTCGATCACCTCCCAGACGTTCACTCCCAGCTTGTCGCAGACGATCGCCATCTCGTTCACCAGGCCGATGTTCACGCTGCGGAAGGTGTTCTCCAGCAGCTTGACCAGCTCGGCCGCCTCGGTCGTGGAGACGGGCACCAGCCTCTCGATCGCCGGCTGGTAGAGCGCAACGGCCACCCGGGTGCAATGCTCGGTGATGCCGCCGACCACCTTGGGCGTGTTGTGCGTCTGCCAGACCGGATTGCCGGGGTCCACCCGCTCGGGGCTGAACGCGAGAAAGAAGTCGCTGCCGATTTTGAGCCCGGTGCTCTCCAGCGCCGGCTGGAGGATCTCCCTGGTGGTCCCGGGGTAGGTGGTGGACTCCAGGATGATCGCCTGGCCGCGACGCAGGGTGCGCTTCACCGCGTCGGTCGCGGCGACGATGTAGCTGACGTCGGGGTCCTTGAACTTGGAGAGTGGCGTCGGCACGCAGATGGAGACCGCGTCGGGCTCGCCCAGCCGCGACATGTCGGTGGTCGCCTCGAAGCGGCCGGCGGCGAGCGCCTCCTGAAGCTGCGCGTCGGTGATGTCCTTCACGTGGGAACGGCCGTCGTTCAGACCGTCCACCACCCGCTGGATGATGTCGAAGCCGAGCACCCGGTAGCCGGCCTTGGCCAGCTCGACCGCCAGCGGCAGCCCGACGTAGCCGAGCCCCACGATGCCGAAGAGCGCCTCGCGGCGCTCCGCCTTCCGGATCAGCTCCTGCGCAACGTCCGGCAAACCTGCCCGTAACTCAGCCATAGAACTCCAGCACCGCCTCGATGACGGTGTCCTGCTGCTGCGGGGTGAGCTCGGGGTAGATCGGAAGGGAGATCACCGAGTCCATGGCCGCTTCGGTCACCGGCAGCTGCCCGCGCCGGTAGCCCAGGTGCGCGAAGCAGGGCTGCAAGTGCAGCGCGAGCGGGTAGTAGATCGCGTTGCCGATGCCCTTGGCCTTGAGGTGCGCCTGGAGCTCGTTCCGCCGTGGCACCCGGATGGTGTACTGGTGGAAGATGTGCTCGTTGGCCGGGTCCACCGCCGGGGGGCACACCTCGGCGTGCCCGAGGAAAGCTTCGGTGTAGCGGCGCGCCCGCTCTCCCCTCGCGCGACTCCACCCTGCCAGGTGTGGAAGCTTGGCGAGGAGCACCGCGGCCTGGAGCGTGTCGAGCCGGCTGTTGTACCCGACCTCGTCGTGATGATACTGCCGCGCGCCGCCGTGCAGCCGGAGCTTGCGGAGCCGCTCGGCAAGCGCGTCGTCCTGGGTCACGATCATCCCGCCATCCCCGAACCCGCCCAGGTTCTTGCTGGGGAAGAACGAGAGGGTGCCGGCCGTGCCCAGCTCGCCCGCCATACGCCACTCGCCCCCGACCTTCCGGCGCGCGCCGATGGCCTGGGCGGCATCCTCGATCAGGGCGAGTCCACGCCGCCGGGCCAGGGGCAGCACCGACTCCATGGCCGCCATCTGCCCGAACAGGTGGACGACCACGATTCCACGGGTGCGGGGCGTGATGGCTGCCTCGATGGCCTCGGGGGCGATGTTGAAGCTGGAGGGATCGATGTCCACGAAGACCGGCGTGCCGCCCGTGTTGTGGATCGCGCCGGCGGTGGCGAAGAACGTGAACGGAGTCGTGATGACCTCGTCACCGGGCTTCAGATCCAGGGCGCGCAGCGGGAGGAGAAGCGCATCGGTGCCGCTGGCGCAACCAATCGCGTGCCGGGCGTTCGAGAGCCGGGCAACTTCGGTCTCGAGCTGCGCGACCTCGGGCCCCATGATGAACCCCTGGCGCTCCACGACGGTCATCATGGCCCGGAGGACCTCGTCCTTGATGCCGTCGTACTGAGCCACCAGGTCGAGCAGCGGTACGTTCACCGTATCCTACGCCTCACTCTCCGGTGTGGGACCGGAGCATCATGTGGAACGCGCTCGGGCACCGGCGAGCCGGGGGAAGCACGGGCGCGTCAGACAGCGGAACCCTCAGCAGCCAAGTAACTTAGCCGGCTCCCCGGGGTGGGTCAATCTGCTCCAGGATGCCCTCCCGCTCCCGGTAAGTCGCGCCGCACGCTGCGCAAGAGGCGCGCCCGCTCTGGACGTGCAACCGGACCCCGCATTGACACATCCAGCCCACCTGCCGGGCGGGCACCCCGACCATCAGGGCGTAGGCCGGCACGTCGCTCCGGATCACCGCACCCGCCCCGATGAAGGAGTATTCCCCCAGGGTGACGCCGCAGACGATGGTGGCGTTGGCGCCGATCGAGCTTCCCCGCCGCACCAGGGTCTGACGATACTCGGATTTCCGCGAGACGTGGCTGCGGGGGTTGGTAACGTTGGTGAACACGCAGCTCGGCCCGCAGAAGACGTCGTCCTCCAGAATCACGCCGTCGTAGATGGAGACGTTGTTCTGGATCTTGACGTTGTTCCCGACGCGCGTCCCCCCCATGATCACGACGTTCTGGCCGAGGTTGCACCGCTCGCCGATGACGGCACCGGGGAGAACGTGGCAGAAGTGCCAGATCTTCGTGCCGGCGCCGATGACGGCGCCGTCGTCGATATAGGAGGATTCGTGGGCGAAGTAGTCGGCCATGCTCGTGTGGTTGAAGTGTCACCCTGAACGAAGTGAAGGGGGCATGACCCAGCGTATGCCCCCTTCGCTGCGCTCAGGGTGACAAGGTCGTCAGATATTCCCCTCGACTGCCGATGACCTTCACCTCCGGCTCCAGTTGCGCACCGAATTCCTCCTCCACCCGCAGCTGGACCTGGACGATCAGCCCCCGCACGTCCGCCGCGGTCGCGCCGCCGGTGTTCACGAAGTAGTTGGCGTGCATAGGAGAGACCTCCGCGGCGCCGACGCGGAAGCCCTTGAGGCCGGCCGCCTCGATCAGCTGCCCGGCGGTCCGTGGGGCGCCCTCTTTCTTCCAGCTGGGCCCGTGGGGATTCTTGAACACGCTGCCGCAGCAGGGCTGGTTGAACGGCGTGCCCCGCTGGCGCCAGTCGAACATCTCGGCGATCTCCTCGTCGAGGCGGTGCTGCTCCTCGGGCCGGAGCCGGACCGCGGTTTCCACCACGACCCTTCCGTCGAGCCCGCTCCACCGATAGGTGAAGGGCACGCTCGCCCTCGGGAGCACGGCGTCACGTCCCGACTGGTCCACCACCGTGACGGTCTCCACGACCTCGGACCAGTCGCCGCCATGGCAGCCTGCGTTCATGTACACGCCGCCGCCTACCGTTCCTGGGACACCGACGAAGATGTGGAGCCCGGCATAACCGGCAGCCGCCGTCCTGCGCGCGACGAGCGGAGCGGGGAGCCCTGGCCCGATGGCCCACCGATCGCCGTCCTGGTCCAGCCGGTCCAGCCCCTTTCCCAGGCGGATCACCAGCGCATCCAGCCCTTCGTCGGGCAGCAGGATATTGGACCCGAGGCCGAGGGCGAACCACGGGATCCCGGCCTCGTGGGCCATCCGCACCGCGGTACCGACGTCCTCTGCCGACGAGGGCAGCACGACCGTAGCAGGGCCGCCGATGCGGTAGGTCGAGTACCGCGCCAGCGACTCCGATTCACGGACCAGACCCCCGATGGCACCGCGGACCGCACCCGCGAACCCGGGATCCCGCGCCGTCAGCCGGTCCACTCGGGGGACATCTCGCGGGCGAGCACGTGCCACTCCTGGAGCGAGCGCACCTCTCCCGCGCGACTCCGGAGGGCGATGATCGCGTCGCAGGCCGCGGAGGCGGCAGAAAGGGTCGTGGTATAGGGGACCCGGTGCTGGAGCGCGGCCCGCCGGATGGCGTAGTCGTCCTGCTGAGTCAGCTTGCCGAGTGGCGTGTTGATGAGCAGCTGAATCCGATCCGAGACCAGGAGGTCGATCGCGTTGGGCCTGCCCTCGTGCACCTTGAGCACCCGCTCCGCGGGAATGCCGCGGGCGCGGAGGTAGCGTGCCGTGCCCTCGGTGGCGAAGAGACGGAAGCCGAGCCCGTGGAAGCGCCGCGCGATCGGGACCAGGTTGGCCTTGTCGTGGTCGTTGACCGTGAGAAAGACGCCGCCCTCGAGCGGGAGGGCACCGTCGGCGGAGATCTGGGCCTTGGCGAACGCCATCCCGAACGAGTCGGCGATGCCCATGACCTCGCCCGTCGACCGCATCTCGGGACCGAGCACCAGGTCCACTCCAGCCAGCTTGCTGAAGGGGAACACCGCCTCTTTCACCGCGACGTAGGGCTGGAGGACGTCGTCCTGGAGGCCCAGGTCCTCGAGGCTCCGGCCCACCATCACCGCCGCCGCGAGCGACGCCAGCGGCACGCCCGTGGTCTTGGAAACGAACGGCACCGTACGGGAGCCCCGCGGGTTCACCTCCAGCACGTACACCACGCCGTTCTTGATGGCGTACTGCGCGTTGATCAGCCCGACGACGCCGAGCCGCTCGGCGAACGCCCGGGTGTGCCGCCGCATCTCCTCGACCTGCGGCTCGGTGATGAGGTACGGGGGCAGGACACAGGCGGAGTCTCCCGAGTGGATCCCGGCGTCCTCGATGTGCTGCATCACGCCGCCGATGACGCACCGGGTGCCGTCCGCGATCGCGTCCACGTCGGCCTCGAAGGCGTCTTCGAGGAAGCTGTCGATCAATACCGGGTGCTCGGGAGCGACTCGCGCGGCGCGGGCGAAGTAGCTCCGGAGCGAGCCGTCGTCGTACACGATCTCCATCGCCCGGCCGCCCAGCACGTAGGAGGGCCGGACCAGCACCGGGTAGCCGATTCGACCCGCCGCGGCGAGCGCCTCGTCCACCGAGTAGGCGATGCCGCTGGGCGGCTGGGCCACGCCGAGCTCACGGGTGAGCGCCTCGAAGCGGCCGCGGTCCTCCGCCAGGTCGATGGCCTCGGGCGAGGTGCCGAGGATCCGGACGCCTTCCTTCTCCAGCGCCCGCGCCAGTCGGAGCGGCGTCTGCCCGCCGAGCTGCACCACGACCCCGTAGGGCCGCTCGACGTGCACGATCTCCAGCACGTCTTCCAGCGTGAGCGGCTCGAAGTAGAGCACGTCGGAGATGTCGAAGTCGGTGGAGACGGTCTCGGGATTGGAGTTCACCATCACGGTACGGAAACCCATCTCCCGGAACGCCATCGCCGCGCGGACGCAGAGGTAGTCGAACTCCACCCCCTGCCCGATCCGGTTGGGCCCGCTGCCGAGAATCACGATCGTACGGTCACCGACGCCCCGCGCCTCGTTCTCCTCGTCGTAGGACGAGTAGAGATAGGGCGTGGCCGAGGGGAACTCGCCTGCGCAGGTGTCCACCACCTTGTACGCCGGGCGAATGCCGAGCCGATGCCGCAACGCGCGGATCTCCGACTCGCTTGTCCCGCGCAGGTCGGCGAGCTGCCGGTCCGAAAACCCGAGCCGCTTCATCCTTCGCAGGAGAGAGGCTTGCCCCTCACCGTTGCGGTCCGCTGGTCCATCGGTCCGTCGGTCCGTCCACTCGTCTTCCGCCTCCACCAGCTCCCGCATCTGGTTCAGGAACCAGGGATCGATCCCGCTGCGCTCGGCGATCGCATCCACCGAGCCGCCCAGTAGCAGCGCGCGCTTGATCTGGAAGATTCGCTCCGGCGTGGGCGTCCGGACCGCGACCAGCGCGCTCTCGAGTGAGTCGTCCTCCAGCCGGTCGTCGGCTGGCGTGAGTCCGAGGGTCCATCCGGAGCGTTCGGCTTCCAGCCCGCGGAGTCCCTTCTGGAACGCCTCCTTGAACGTTCGGCCGATCGCCATCACCTCGCCGACCGACTTCATCTGGGTCGTGAGCGTCGGGTCGGCGGCGGGGAACTTCTCGAAGGCGAAGCGCGGGATCTTCACGACCACGTAGTCCAGCACCGGCTCGAAGGAAGCCGGCGTGGTGCGGGTGATGTCGTTGGGCAGCTCGTCCAGCCGGTAGCCCACCGCGAGCTTGGTGCCGATGCGCGCTATGGGGAAGCCGGTCGCCTTGGACGCGAGCGCCGAGGACCGCGAAACCCGGGGGTTCATCTCGATCACCAGCTGCTCGCCGGTGGCGGGGTCCACCGCGAACTGGATGTTGCAGCCTCCGGCCGCGACACCGATCTCCCGGATGATTCGGATCGCCGAGTCGCGCATCACCTGGTACTCGCGATCGGTCAGCGTCATCGCCGGCGCCACGGTGATCGAGTCGCCGGTGTGCACCCCCATGGGGTCGAGGTTCTCGATGGAGCAGACGATCACCACGTTGTCGGCCCCGTCGCGCATCACTTCGAGCTCGTATTCCTTCCAGCCGATGACGCTCCGCTCCACCAGCACCGAGTGCACCGGAGACAGCTCCAGCGCGCGCTGCAGCATCGTCTCGAAGTCGTCCAGATTGTACGCGATGCCGCCCCCGGTGCCGCCCAGGGTGAACGAGGGGCGGAGGATCGCCGGATAGCCGATCTCCTCCACCGTGGCGAGCCCTTCCTTCACGGTTCGCACCGTGCGACCCTGCGGCGTGGCGAGACCGATCCGCTGCATGGCCGCGGCGAACTCCTCGCGATCCTCCGCGGTCCGGATGGCGCGCTCGTTGGCCCCGATCAGCTCCACGCCGAACCGGGCCAGCGTGCCGTCCCGCTCGAGCGCCATCGCCACGTTGAGCGCGGTCTGCCCGCCCATAGTCGGTAGGAGGGCGTCGGGCCGCTCCCGCTCGATGACCTTGGCGACCCACTCCGGAGTGACCGGCTCGATGTAGGTGCGGTCGGCCAGCTCCGGGTCGGTCATGATGGTCGCGGGATTCGAGTTCACCAGGACGACCCGGTAGCCCTCCTCCTTGAGCGCGCGCACCGCCTGGGTGCCGGAGTAGTCGAACTCGGCTCCCTGCCCGATCACGATCGGGCCCGAGCCGATGAGGAGGATCGTCTCCAGGTCAGTCCGCTTCGGCATCCACCAATCCCCGTAGTGTCTGCTGCAGTGTGCGCGCGGGCGCCCAACCGGTGGCGCGACGCAATTTGGTCGAATCCCCGACAAGGTGGGGGATGTCGTTCCTGCGGGCCAGTGCGGGATCCGGCTCCGGATCGGCCCGAGCTCCGATCAGCTCGGCGAGCATGCGGAACAGCTCGCCAACCGACACCCCCTCACCCCGGGACACGTTGTAGATCTCGCCCGGCTCACCCGAGCGGAGCAGGAGGACGTAGGCCTCCACCACATCCCGCACGTCGAGCAGGTCCCGCACCGGGGCGAGGTTCCCCGTCCGCACCCGGCGCGTACCCGTGGCCCGGGCCTCCAGCAGCCGCGCGGCGAACGAAGGGAGGACGAACCTCCCATCCTGCCCCGGCCCCGTGTGGGTGAACGATCGGGTGACGGTCACCGGCAGGCCGGTGCGGCGCCACACCTCCAGCCCGGCGAGCTCCGCGCCCACCTTGCTTGCGGCGTAGGGGCTTGCCGGTGCGACGGCGTCGGTCTCCCGTCGCGCGGCCGCAGCGCCAGGGCCGTACACCTCGCCGCTGGAGACCACCAAGAGGCGCCCCTCGACGCCCGCTTTCTCCCGCTGCCGCACCAGCGCCTCGGCCAGTCGAGCGGTGCCCGCCGCGTTCACCGTCCAGGCGAGCCCGGGGTCGGCCAGGGCCTCGGGATTGGAAGCGACCGCCGCGAGGTGCACCACTGCGTCCGGACCGAATTCCGCCGCCTCCCGGACCGAGCGGTCATCGGTGAGCTCCAACGGCAGCACCGTGACGTCCGCCCCGCCCCAGTCCACCGGCGCCGCACCCTGCCGGCACGCTGCCCCGATCCGATGGCCGTCGCGCGCGAGGCGGCGGACCAGGTGCCGCCCCACGAACCCATCCGCGCCGGTGACCAGCACCCTCACGGGCGCCGCGCCGCCGACAGTCGCGCCAGGTCCGCGTCCACCATCATGGTGACCAGCTGCTCGAAGCTCACCTTGGCCTTCCAGCCGAGCTCCCGTCGTGCCTTGGTCGGATCGGCGAGGAGCAGCTCCACCTCCGCCGGGCGGTAGTAGCGAGGATCGCTCACCACGTGCTGGCGGTAGTCGAGCCCCACGTGGCGGAACGCGATCTCCGTCAGCTCCCGCACGCTGTGGGTCGCTCCCATGCCGACGACGTAATCGTTCGGCGTGGGCTGCTGGAGCATGAGCCACATGGCCTCGACGTAGTCGCCGGCATAGCCCCAGTCACGCCGCGAGTCGAGGTTGCCGAGGTGGAGGTCCTTCGCGAGACCCAGCTTGATGCGGGCGACGCCGTCGCTGACCTTGCGGGTCACGAACTCGATGCCACGCCGGGGCGACTCGTGGTTGAAGAGAATTCCGCTCACGGCGAAGAGGTCGTAGGACTCGCGGTAGTTCACGGTGATCCAGTGACCGTAGACCTTCGCGACCCCGTAGGGAGACCGGGGATAGAACGGCGTACTCTCGCGCTGCGGCGTCTCGGTCACCTTCCCGAACATCTCGGACGAGCTGGCCTGGTAGAAGCGGGCCTTCGGGTGCACCAGACGGATCGCCTCGAGGATCCGGGTCACGCCCAGCGCGGTGAACTCGCCGGTGAGCACCGGCTGGGTCCACGACGTGGGCACGAACGACTGCGCTGCCAGGTTGTACACCTCGTCGGGGCGGAAGTCCTGGAGGACCACAGTGAGCGAGTGCTGATCCAGCAGGTCGGCCGCCACGATCTCGATGCGGTCGAGGAGGTGGTCGATCCGCTCGTAGCTGTGGTGGCTGGTGCGACGGACCATCCCGACCACTTCGTACCCCTTGTCGAGCAGGAACTCGGCGAGATACGAGCCGTCCTGGCCGGTCACACCGGTGATCAGGGCTTTAGGCATGGGGCGCGTGGCGTTTCGGGTTGTCTCATGCTCCTGGCCTGATTAGATTTAGAGGTTTCCGGCGTATCGCAGCACAACGCAACGCACAACGTAAGGATGGAGTTATGGCGCGGGTCTGCACCGTGTGCGGCAAGGGGCCGGTCACCGGCAACAATGTCAGCCACGCCAACAACCGAACCAAGCGCCGCTGGTACCCGAATCTGCAGACCGTCCGCGTCCTGGTGGAAGGGTCGCCGAAGCGAGTGCGGGTATGCACGCAGTGCCTGAAGAGTAACCGGGTGGTGAAGGCCCCCCGGACCCCTGTGTCAGCCTGAGCGGAGCGAAGGCGGCCATATCGAGCATAGCCCCCTTCGCTACGCTCAGGGTGACACTCAGAAAAAAGGGGACCCGATCGGGTCCCCTTCGTCGTTTGGGCCTCCCGGAACGTGCCGGTCACTCGGAGAGCAGCTCGATCCGGGCGATGTCCGCCCCGTCGCCGGGACGGTGCCCCATCTTGAGGATGCGGGTGTAGCCGCCGGGCCGCGCGGCGAAGCGCGGGCCGATCTCGCTGAACAGCTTGCCCAGGGTGTCGCGGTCCTTGATGCGCCGCTCGACCAGGCGACGCGCGTGCAGATCGCCCCGGCGCGCGAGGGTGATGAGCTTTTCGGCGAAGGGCCGGAGCTCCTTGGCCTTCGCTTCGGTGGTGACTACACGGCCGTGTTCGAACAGGCTCGCCGCCATGTTGTTCAGCAGCGCCCGCTTGTGGCTGGACGTGCGGGAGAGCTGCCGACCTTTGGCGCGGTGGCGCATCTCAGACCTCTCCGGTGCCCGCGGAGGGCTGGGCCATGGGCGCGACACCGGGCCGCACCACGCGCAGCTCGCCGTCGGCGTCCTCGAAACCCATCCCGAAGTTGAGGCCCTCGCGCTGGAGCAGCTCCGCGATCTCGCTCAGCGCCTTCTCGCCCACGTTCTTCACCTTCAGCAGATCGTCCTCGGAGAACTCGACCAGATCCTTGAGGGTCCGGATGTTCGAGTTCTTGAGCGAGTTGAGCGAGCGGACCGAGAGCCCGAAGTCGTCGATCGGGCGGCTGAGCCGCTGGCGCAGGTTGCTGCCGCCGGCGGCCGGCTGTGCGGCGCCCGTGTCGCGTACGGTAGGCACCTTGCCGAAGTCCACGAAGTACTGGAAGTGGACCTGAGCCAGCGCGGCCGCATAGGCGATCGCATCTTCCGGCGTGATGGTGCCGTTGGTCTCGACCTGGACCGTGAGCCGGTCGTAGTCGGTGCGCTGGCCGACGCGGGTCTCGGCCACCGCAAAGTTGGCGCGGCGGACCGGATTGTAGATCGCATCGATGCGCACCAGATCCACCGGCAGCGACCGGTCGGCCGGGTGCATCTCGGCCTCCACGTAGCCGCGGCCCTTGTTCACATACAGCTCCATGGTGACCTCACGGTCGTCCTGGAGCGTGAACAGGAGGTGTTCCGGGTTCTTGATGGAGACGGAGCCGTGCTCCTGGATGTCGCGGGCGTAGACCGGGCCCGCGCCCTCGCGGCGGATATGGAGGATCGCGTCGTCCACGTCGGGGGCGAGCACCAGGGTGAGCGACTTGAGCCGCTGCACGATCTGGTGGACGTCCTCCAGTACGCCCTGCACGGTCTGGTGCTCGTGCACCACGCCGTCGAGGCGGAAGCCCCAGACCGCGGTGCCGCGCAGTGAGGACAGGAGCAGCCGGCGAAGTGAGTTGCCGAGGGTGTAGCCGAAGCCACGCTCCAACGGCTGGAGGCGGAACTCGGCGGCGTTGGGGTTGTCGTCGCGCTTCGTCATCTCGACGAGATGCGGTCGCACCAACCCGGTCAGGTCAATGGTCATGGTACCGTCAGTCAAGGGTTCTTAGACCCGGCGCTTCTTGGGCGGGCGACAGCCGTTGTGCGGGATCGGCGTGACGTCGCGGATGGACACTACGCGGAGCCCGACC
The DNA here is from genome assembly GCA_035540075.1 of Gemmatimonadales bacterium. Taxonomy (GTDB): domain Bacteria; phylum Gemmatimonadota; class Gemmatimonadetes; order Gemmatimonadales; family GWC2-71-9; genus CAVVWJ01. Next base: position 437 of record DATLHD010000187.1, on the reverse strand, counting down.
GAGGCGAGCGCCTGGATGGCCGACTCGCGGCCGCTGCCGGGGCCCTGCACCCGCACGTGTACCCGGCGGAGCCCGAGGTTCATCGCCTCGCGGCCGCAGTTCTCGGCGGCGACGGTGGCGGCGAACGGGGTGGACTTCTTGGAGCCTTTGAAGCCGGCCTTGCCCGCCGACCCCCACGCGAGCGTGTTGCCGCGCATATCGGTGATGGTGACCAGCAGGTTGTTGAATGTCGCCGAGATGTGGGCGATGCCCTCGGACTCGACGACCTTCTTGCCGCGCTTGGCCCCGGTCGCCTTGGCGGGCGCGGGGGTGGCCGCGGGAGGAGTCGTAGGAGCGGTCATTTACTTCTTGGTCACTTTCTTCTTGCCGGCGATGGCCCGACGCGGCCCCTTCTTGGTGCGCGCGTTGGTGTGGGTGCGCTGGCCGCGCACCAAGAA
>DATLHD010000186.1:0-8221 GCA_035540075.1 Gemmatimonadales bacterium | reverse complement strand
CGCGACGCATCGCGACCTCGAGCGCGAGTCGCAGCGTGAGCGCTTCCGGCGAGACCTCTACTTCCGCCTGGCCGTCATTCTCCTTCGACTGCCCCCGCTGCGGGAGCGAGGGGACGACGTGCTGACGCTGGCCCAGCATTTTCTCCGGCGGTTCAGCGCGAAGTACGGGAAACCGGTGGAACACCTCGATCCGCGAGCCCGCGACCTGCTCCTGGCGTACCCCTGGCCCGGCAATGTCCGAGAGCTGAGCCACGTGATCGAGCGGGCGGTGCTCTGGAGCAAGGGTCCCATGCTGGATGTCGAGCACCTCGCTCTCGTGGTGCCGGCCGACCAGGTCGAGCCTGTCGCCGATGGGCCTGACGTGCCAGCCAACCGTCCTGCCGGCATGGGGCTGGACCAGTGGGAGCGCTCCCTGATCGAGCAGGCCCTCCGCGAGTCGGCCGGCAACCAGACCCGCGCCGCCCAGCGACTCGGCATTTCCCGGGACACCCTGCGCTACCGCCTCAAGAAGTACGGGATCCAATCCTGAGTGCCTGGGTGATATCACCCAATCACTGGGTCATTTCACCCACTCACCCACTCGCTTCCGTCTGATAGCCCGTCCACCTGTCAGCTTATATCTCGCTAATACATAAAGAGTTATGTAGGCACACAACTTTGTCTCACGCGCGGCACGCGGTCTGCACAACCGAGAGCGGCGTCGGGCCACAGGAGGTCCGACTGGGTGTGCGCACCCAATCAGCCTTTCAGGGTCCCACAGGGCCCACCACTTGAATCCGGAGGGTGCTATGACGTGGACCAAGCCCGAGGCCGAGGTCGTGGCCGTCACGATGGAAGTCACCGCCTACGTCGCGACGCTTTAAGGCGAACGACCATCAGTAAGGGGCTCGCGAAAGCGAGCCCCTTACTTTTTCAGGGTGCAAGTCATCTTGCTAGGGACCGCCGCTGGCGGCGGATTCCCCCAATGGAACTGCTGGTGCCCCACTTGCCGGATCGCCCGGCGGGAGCCGGCGCGCGCGCGGCCGCGGAGCCAGTCTTCGGCCGCGGTGAGCGCCGACGGCCGTCGCTGGTTCCTGCTCAACGCCTCGCCCGACGTGCACGCGCAGCTGGCGCGGATCCCCGGGCCGGAGCCGCGCGGGATGCGCCACGTGCCGATCGAAGGGGTGGTCCTCACCGACGCCGAGCTCGACCACACGCTCGGGATCGTGCTCCTGCGCGAGGGCCGGTATCTCCAGCTGTACGCTACGCCCGCCGCGCAGAGCGTGATCGAGCGCGACTCCAGCATGCTCCCCGTGACCCGCGCGTTCGCCGAGGTCAGGGTCGAGCCACTCGCGATCGGCGGCTCGACGGCGCTCGGCTACCGCGACGGGTGTCCCGCCGGACTCACCGTCACGGCCTTCCCAGTCCCGGCCGGGCCGCCGAGGTTCGCGAGCGAGGATCTGCCGGGCCACACGGTCGGACTGCTGGTGCGCGACGACGCCACCGGTGGTGTCTGCGCCTTCGTCCCTGGGTGCGGGGGTCTCGATCGGACCCTGCTCGACCGCCTGGCCGGCGCGGAGCTGGTACTGTTCGACGGCACCTTCTGGACCGACGACGAGCTGATCGCGCTGGGCATCGGGCAGCGCACCGCGCGGGCGATGGACCACCTGCCGGTATCGGGGCCGGACGGAAGCCTGGAGCAACTCGCCGCGCTGCCGGCGCGGCACAGGGTCTACACCCACATCAACAACACCAATCCCATGCTGATCGAGGATTCGCCCCAGCGGCTCGAGGTCGAGCGCCACGGCCTCGTGGTCGGCGCCGACGGCATGCGGTTCACCCTCTGACGACAGCCAGCCTTCGGCCATGACCGCGACGACCCTACCCACCACCTCCCGACTCTCCGCGCCGCCGAGACCGCCGATCCCCCAGCTCGAACGGCCCCTCACGACGGCGGAGCTGGAGGAGGCGCTGCGGGCGTTCAGCGGGTCCTACTACGTCGAGCATCCTTTCCACCGGATGATGTACGCCGGCCAGCTCTCGCAGCGGCAGTTTCAGGGATGGGTGACCAATCGGCTGGCGTACCAGCGGGTGGTGCCGCGGAAGGACGCGGCCATCCTATCCAACTGCCCCGACCCCGCGGTGCGGCGCGAGTGGATCCAGCGGATCATCGATCACGACGGCACGGTGCCGGGCACCGGCGGCATCGAGCTCTGGATCCGGCTCGGCGTGGCGCTCGGCGTGCCGCGGGAGGAGATGGAGGACGAGCGGCACGTGCTCCCCGCGGCGCGCCTGATCTGCGAGTCATACGTGCATTTCTGCCGGACGAAGCCGTGGGTGGAGGCAGTCGCCTCGTCGCTCACCGAGCTGTTCGCGCCCAAGATCCACCAGCAGCGGATCGAGGCGTTTCCCAAGCACTACCCCTGGATCCCCCCCGAGGCGCTGGACTACTTCAAGAGCCGGCTGGTCCAGGCCCCGCGCGATGTGAGCCACGGATTGTCCATCGTACAGCAGCACTGTACCACGGTGGATACCCAGCTCGGCGCGTTCCGCGCGCTGGCGTTCAAGCTGGAGATGCTGTGGGCGCTGATCGACACGATCCATCATGCGTATGCGGAGCCGGCGGGATGAACCCGGAGTCTGTGCCCGCCCTCTGGAAGCTCGCCCGCATGGATTTCGACGCCGTGCGCAACCGCCCGGTGCTCCTCTACCCCGAGGGCGCCGTGCTGCTCAACGACACGGGGAAGGCGATCCTGGAGCTGGTGGACGGGAGCCGCAGCGTGCGCGAGATCGCCCGCATCCTGGGCGAGCGCTATCAAACCGACGTCACCGCCGACGTCACCGAATACCTGTCCCACTTGGCGGAGAGGGAGTTGATCCGTGACCGCTGACCGACCGACCACGCTCCTGGCGGAGCTGACCCATCGCTGCCCGCTGCACTGCCCCTATTGCTCCAACCCGCTGGAGATGGTCCGGGCGCAGGGTGAGATGGCCACCGAGGACTGGAAGCGGGTCTTCACCCAGGCGCGCGAGCTCGGCGTGCTCCAGCTCGGCCTCTCCGGCGGCGAGCCGCTGGTCCGCAAGGACCTCGAGGAGCTGGCGGTCCACGCCCGCGGCCTCGGCCTCTACACCACCCTGGTGACCTCCGGTCTCGGCCTCACCCGCGTGCGCGCGGAGCGCCTGCGCGAGGCCGGCCTGGAGCACATCCAGATCTCGATCCAGGACGTCGACCCCGAGGTCGCGGAGAAGATCGCGGGCGTCAGCTCGGTGAAGCAGAAACAGGCCGCCGCCGCGATCGTGAAGGAGCTGGGCTTCGCGTTCTCCATCAACGTGGTGCTGCACCGGGCCAACCTCGACCGTATCGGCCGCATCATCGATCTCGCGGCCGAGCTGGGGGCGGATCGGCTGGAGCTGGCCAACACCCAGTACTACGGCTGGGCCCTGGAGAACCGCGCGATGCTGATGCCCACCCGGGAGCAGCTCGCGCGCGCGCAGGCGACGGCTGAGGCAGCCATGCGGCGCTACAAGGGCGAGATGCAGATCCTGTTCGTCCTGCCCGACTACTTCGAGCAGTACCCGAAACCGTGTTACGGGGGTTGGGGCCGCTTCTATCTGGTCGTTGCGCCGGACGGTAAGGTGCTGCCCTGTCACGGAGCCACCCAGATCACCACGCTCACCTTCGACAGCGCGCAGGACCACTCGCTGGAGTGGATCTGGCGGGAATCCGCGGCCTTCAAGGCATTTCGCGGGGACCTGTGGATGCGGGAGCCCTGCCGGAGCTGCCCGCGCAAGACCGTCGACTTCGGCGGCTGCCGCTGCCAGGCCTTCGCGCTCACCGGGGCGGCGGAGAACACCGACCCCGTGTGCGTGCTCTCTCCCGACCGGGAGCTGATCGATGCGGCGGTGGCGGTGTCGAGCGACTCGACGGAGTATCGCTACCGCGTGATCGCAGAGCCGCAGCGGGCGTGAGCTCCGCGATCGAGGCCGAAGGGCTCGGACGCGACTACGGCACGGTGCGCGCGCTCGAGGGGCTCGAACTGGTGGTGCCGCGCGGGAGCACCGTCGGCCTGTTGGGTCCGAACGGCGCAGGCAAGACCACGGCGATGCTGCTCCTCGCCACCCTCCTCTCGCCCACCCGTGGATCGGCCCGGGTCTTCGGTCACGACGTGGTGCGCGACCGGCGGGCGGTGCGGCGCCGACTCGGCCTGGTGTTCCAGGAGACCACGGTCGACGGTCTCCTCACGGTCGAGGAGAACCTCCTCTTCGCCGCGCGCCTCGCCGGACTCGGCGGGCGGCTCGCGCGCGCGGCCGTGGCGGACGCGATCGAGCGCGCAGGCCTCACGCCGCGCGCGCGGCAGCCTGCGCGCGAGCTCTCGGGCGGGTGGCGGCGCCTGGCCGACGTGGTCCGGGCAACCCTCCACCAACCCGATCTCCTGATCCTCGACGAGCCGACCGTCGGGCTCGACCCCGAGCATCGCGACGCCGTGTGGGCCCTGCTCGATGCCCAGCGCAGGACCCACGGGACCACCGTGCTCTTCTCCACCCACTACCTCGCGGAGGCCGAACCGGCGGATCGGGTCGTGCTGCTCGCCCGTGGCCGTGTCGTGGCGGACGACGCGCCGGGCGTGCTCCGCGCCGAGCTGGGCGAGGAGATCGCGGAGATCGAGGGTCCCGGCGCCGATCGACTGGCGCGCGCTATCCGCGGACTCGGAGCGGCACGGGTGGTCCTGAGGACGGGTCGCGGCATCCGCGCCGGCATCACGGGGCAACGCGAGCCGGTGGTGGAGCTGGCTGGCGGCGCGCCGGGGATCGAGCGCTTCACGCTGCGGCCCACGACGCTGGAGGACGTGTACTTCGCCCGCACCCAGAGTCACGCGGACGCCGACGTGCCGGAGCCGGTGTGAGCGCGTGGAGCACGGTACACGGCATCGTGGCCCGCGATCTAGCGCGGTCGACCCGGCAGACCAGTCGGCTGCTCGGCGGCGTGGCACGTCCCTTCATGTGGCTCCTGCTGGTGGGAACCGGATACAACGCCATCGCCAGGCTCGAGAGCGGCCTTCCGTATCAGGCGTTCGTCTTCCCGGGCGTCGTCGTGATGGCGGCGCTGTTCGGCGGCACGCTCACGGCCGTCTCCACCGTCTACGATCGGGAGTTCGGCATGCTGAGACTGATGCTGGCCAGTCCCGCCGGACTCCACGCGGTGCTCGCAGGCCGAGCCATCGCCGCGACGCTGGTTGGGGTGCTTCAGGGCGGGATCGTGCTGGCCTTCGCGCCCCTGGTGCTGCACCTCGGCGTGGAGCGCTGGCTGATGGGCCTCGCCGCGCTCGCGGCGGTCTCCGCCATGAGCGCGATGCTGGGGCTGCTGATGGCGGCGCGGATCCGCTCGGTGGAGAACTTCGCCGGGATCATCAACGTGGTGCTCTTTCCCCTGCTCTTCCTGAGCGGGGCACTCTATCCCACCGACGGCATGCCCCCGGGGCTGCGCGCGGTCGCGCGGGCCAATCCGGTAACGTATGCGGTGGACCTCGTCCGCCACGCGCTGGGCCAGCCGGCAGAGGTCGGCATCCTGACCGCCGCGGGCGTAGTGCTCGGCGTGCTCGTGCTCGCGTTCGTGCTGGCCGCTCTGCTGTTCGACCCCGAGCAGCGCTTCTTTCCCCGGCGTCCCGGGGCCGGCGCGGCGGTCAGTTCACCATGATCTGTCCCACCATGCCGTGCGCGACGTGCCGGCGTCCGTCGCCCGCATCGGGGACGAAGCAGAACAACGCGTAGTCGCCCTTCGGAAAGTCCGCGGTCACGTAGTTCACTTCCCTGACCTGGAGAGCGGCGGTGCCGCCGAAGGGCTCGCCCGGTGGCGGGCCATCCTTGGCCTTAAACCAGGCGAGCACGTCGGACGCGGTCTTGCCCGGCTGAAGGCGGACGATGTCCACTTCGTGCAGCTGCGGACCCCGGTTCTCCACCCTGATGGTTCGACGCCCAGCCGTGAGATTCGGTGTCACCGTGAAGTCGTAGTCCTCGAGCACCATCAGTGCGTCCGCCCGGGGCTCGGGCCCCTTCGAAGCCTTTCCCGGGACTACGACGAGCTCCCGGATCATTCCCTTGGCCAGATGGGGCACGCGGTCGCCCGATTCCACGAAGCAGAGAATCGCGTACCAGCCCGCCTCCAGCGATAGCACCACCTCACTGGGCCGACCAAGGCGCCGGCACCCCGGGCCCGCCGACGAAGGTGACCCAGCCGGGCAGGACGCCCGCGGCCAGCGTGTCGCGCAGCTCGGCGACCGTATGCCCCGGGTGCAGGCGCGCGAGCTGCGCGTGGTGATGCTCCTTTCCGCGATTCGACAGCCGGATGCGCGTCAGTCCCGCCGCGACGGTGTCCGGCGCGACAAAGGAGAAGTCGATGCTGGTGATGGCGATGTCGTGTGCAGGTTCCGCTCGATCGCGGGCCGGCAGCTCCGCGCAGCCGCCCACGGCCAGAAGGCCGAGGATGAGGATCCCGTTATGTCGCATGATCGCTCCGTTGAGGTAACCGTACGGAGCCTGCGCGAGGGGCGGGCGGGACCGGCCACCGCTACGGACAGGGTTGGCGCGGGCGAAGTCGCGTGAGCTCCACGCGCTGCTCCACCCGGGACCGCACCGGCTGGCGGACTCGTCCGCCAGCCGGCACCGTCGCTTCGATCGTGATGGCGCGAAGGCGACGCACCAGTCCGGATTCCGGCGACCAGTAGATGTCGCCTTCCTCCTCGACCGTTTGCCGCACCGGGATCGGCACCGTATCGCCGCGTGGCACCGTCTCCCGCGATTCCCCGCGTGACCGTAGTCGGAGATGGGTCAGCGGCCGTCCGGCGACAGCCGTGTCGGGCAGTCTCGTGATGGTGAGGGAGGAGTCGGTCCACGCTTCGCCGGGCGCGAGCGCACGCGGCGGGAGCGGCGGGAGGAGATCCCGCGCCGCGGTGGAGAGGTCGGCGAGCTCCGCCACCTCATCGGGAACGAACGGACGGGCATGCTCGCTGTAGTGGCCGTCGGGCGCGAGCAGACCGCGGTACCGGCCGCCGATCAATCCGTCGGTATCGGCCGTGACCTCCTGATCCCCCGAGCGACGGCGCAGCTCGAGCGAGTCGTACCATGCCTCGATGGCGACGCCGCCTGTCGAGTCGCGGGCGCGGAAGCTCCAGATCCCGTCGCGTTCCAGCGTAGCGTCCACTCCCCCGCGTGCCATCTCGGTCTTGACCTCGCTCCGGGAGCGCTCGAGGAAGCGGGCGCACTGGAGCTGGGAGGCGGCATACCGGGGCGTCTGTCCGGAAAGAGAGGTCGAGCCGATCACCAGTGTCATCCCGAGCGTCGCGAGGGATCTTGCCCGGGTGTTCCGGAAACCCGTCGGCAAGATCCCTCGCTGTGCTCGGGATGACACTCGTGGCTACGCCTCCGCCATGAACGGGTACCGGTAGTCCTTCGGCGGCGCGAAGGTCTCCTTGATCGCCCGGGGCGACACCCAGCGCAGCAGGTTGAGCACCGAGCCCGCCTTGTCGTTGGTCCCGCTGGCCCGGCCGCCGCCGAACGGCTGCTGGCCGACCACCGCGCCAGTCGGCTTGTCGTTCACGTAGTAGTTGCCCGCCGAGTAGCGGAGGGCCCGGTCCGCCTCCACGACCGCGGCGCGGTCCTGGGAGAAGATCGCGCCGGTGAGCGCGTAGGGTCCGGTCCGGTCCACCAGCGCCAGCGTCTCCGACCACTTCCCCGCCGGGTACACGTGTACTGTCAGCACCGGGCCGAAGATCTCTTCGCACATCGTGCGGTACGCGGGATCCTCCACCTGCAAGAGCGTCGGCTCCACGAACCAGCCGACCGAGTCGTCGGTCCCTCCACCGGCGAGGATCTCCACACCGGGATCCTTCTTGGTCTGGTCGAGGTAGCCGCGGATCCGGTCGAAGGCGCGCCGGTCGATCACCGCACCCATGAAGTTCCGGAAATCGGCGACGTCTCCCATCCGGATATCGCCGATCATTCCCACCACGCGATCCCGCACCTCGGGCCAGAGCGTGTCCGGGATGTACGCCCGCGAGGCCGCGCTGCATTTCTGTCCCTGGTACTCGTACGCGCCGCGCACCATCGCGACCGAGAGCGCCTCCACGTCCGCGCTCCGGTGGGCGACGATGAAGTCCTTCCCCCCGGTCTCCCCCACGATTCGGGGGTAGCCGGCATAGCGCTCCAGATTCTCGCCGACCGTGCGCCAGAGGCTTTGGAATACCGC
>DATLHD010000185.1:0-13969 GCA_035540075.1 Gemmatimonadales bacterium | reverse complement strand
GTGGTACGCACGGGGACACCGCCGGTGCCCGGGTTGCCACTGCTGGAGGTACCCGACACCCTGCGCGCCTTCGGCGCGCTCGCGAGGGCGCGCCGGGCCAAGATCACCGGACCCGTCATCGCCGTCACGGGGACGAACGGCAAGACGAGCACGAAAGAGATGCTCGCGGCAGCGTTGGGGACCCGGTACGTCACCTACGCCACGCGGGCGAACCTGAACAACCTGGTGGGGGTGCCGCTCACCATCCTCGAGTCGCCGGCGGAGACCGAGGCGCTGGTCGTCGAAGCCGGCGCCAACTTGCCGGGTGAGATCGCCCGCTATCGGGAGATGATCCGTCCCGACGTCGTCGTGATCACCAACGCAGTCGCGGGACACCTCGAAGGCTTCGGCTCGCTCGAGGGCGTCCTGGATGAGAAGCTGTCGCTCTCCGTGGACGCGCCGGTCGCGGTGGTCGGGACAGACCCACCGGCGCTGGCCGAGGGTGCCCAGCGGCGGGCGAAGCGGGTGCGCACCGCGGGTCTGCAGCATGCCGACCTGGTCCCGGACCGGGTCGAGGTCGGGGCCGATGCCCGCCCGGTCCTGACACTGCATGGGCGGACCTTCACGCTCGCGGCCCGCGGGCTGCACCAGGCCGACAACGCGGTGCGGGTGTGGGCGGTCGCAGAAGAGCTCGGACTCGACCTCGACCAGGTGGCCGGCGCCCTGGAACGGTTTACGCTCCCGGGTGGCCGGGGCGAGCTGCTGCAGGTGGGAGGCCTCACGATCCTCAACGACTGCTACAACGCCAACCCGCAATCGTTCCGCTCCGCGATCGCCACGGCGAAGAGTCTGAGGCAGGGCCGCCCGCTGGTGTTCGTCGCCGGCACCATGCGGGAGCTGGGCGCGGAGTCCACCGCGCTGCACCGGCGCGTCGCGTTCGAGCTGGTGGACCTGGGGCCCGACGTGCTGGCCGCCGTGGGGGACTTCGTACCCGCCCTGGAGCCCTACGCCGAGCAGCTGGGCGGGCGGCTGGTCACCGCACCCGATCCGCTGGCCCTCGCCCCGATCCTGAGCGAGCGGCTTCGCGGCGACGAAGTCGTCGTGCTCAAGGCATCCCGCGGCGTGGCGCTCGAACGTATACTTCCGGCGCTCACCGCTCGCGCCAATTCTCTCGGCTGAGGTCGGATGTTCTACCATTGGCTCGCCCCACTCGGCCAGACCCACATCATTTTCAATCTCTTCAACTACATCAGCTTCAGAGCGGCGGGCGCCACGGTGACGGCACTCCTGCTTGCGTTCCTGGTCGGACCGCCGGTGATCCGGCGACTCCGCGCGAGGAAGGTGGGCCAGATCATCCGCGCGGAAGGGCCCGCGAGTCACCAGAGCAAGCGGGGCACCCCGACGATGGGCGGCCTCATCATCCTGCTCGCCACCATCGTGCCGACGCTGCTGTGGGCGCCGCTCACCAACCGGTTCGTGATCGTGGCGATGCTGTCCATCCTGTGGATGGGGTGCATCGGCTTCCTCGACGACTACCTCAAGATCGTGCAGGGGAAGTCGCGCGGGCTGGTGGCCAAGTGGAAGCTGGTGGGGCAGGTGAGCTTCGGGGCCCTACTGGGGCTGTTTCTGGCCTACAATCCGGTGGTCCCCTCAGATACCATTCCCGCCACGGCCACGACGCTGCCGTTCTTCAAGTACCTCGTCGTCAATTTCTCGCCGCTGCTGTACGTGCTCTTCGTGACGGTGGTGATCACCGGGAGCAGCAACGCCGTGAACCTCACCGACGGGCTCGACGGGCTCGCCACGGGTCTGGCCGGCATCTCCGCGGCCGCGTTCGCCGGGTTCGCGTATATGTTCGGGCGGACCGACGTGACCAGCTACCTGAACCTCTTCTACCTGCCAGGCGCGGGCGAGCTGGCGATCTTCTGCGGCGCGCTCATGGGCGCGACCATCGGCTTTCTCTGGTTCAACGCCCACCCGGCGCAGGTCTTCATGGGCGACACCGGCAGTCTCGCCATCGGCGGCGCCCTCGGCACGGTCGCCATTCTGCTCAAGGCCGAGTTCCTGCTGCTCTTGATCGGCGGGGTCTTCGCCGCGGAGGCGATCTCGGTGCTGATCCAGACCGGGACCTACAAGTGGCACAAGCGGACGCGGGGCAAGGAGTACGCGGACGCCCATCGAGTCTTCCGGATGGCGCCGCTGCACCACCATTTCGAGAAGCTGGGCTGGGCCGAGACGACGGTCGTCACCCGGTTCTACATTCTCGGCCTGCTCTGCGCGCTGGTGGCACTCTCCACCCTCAAGGTGCGCTGATCATGCAGCGGGTTCCGCTTTTCGAGCAGTGGCGCACCAGCAGCCGGGAAGTGGCGGTCGTGGGGCTCGGCAAGAGCGGGGTGGCCGCGGCGCTGCTGCTGCGCGATCACGGCGTCGCCACGTATGCCTCCGACATCGGCACCGGCCCTACGTTCGATGCCTGGGCCGCGAAGCTCGGGGAGGCGGGCGCCACCGTCCACATCGGCGCCCACGACCTCGAACGGATCGCGCGAGCCGTGGCGGTCGTCGTGGCGCCGGGCGTCCCGCCGGAAGCGCCTCCCCTGGAGACGGCGCAGCGGGCCGGCCTCCCGGTTCATGCCGAGATCGACATCGGCTTCCTGGCGCTCCGAGGGACCCGCTGCATCGGCATCACCGGCACCAACGGCAAAACGACGACCACGTCCCTGGTGGCGCACGTCCTTGCGGCCGCCGGGGTCCGGGCCGAGACGGCGGGAAACATCGGGCGGCCGCTCTGTGACGTGGCCAGGTCGGAGTCCCCGCCGGATTGGCTCGCGCTGGAGCTCTCGTCGTTCCAGCTCCACGACACGCCGAACCTCCAACCCGCGGTGCGCGTCCTCACCAACCTGGCCCCCAATCACCTCGACCGATATCACTCGCTGGAGGAATACTACGGGGACAAGGCGCTCCTCTTTCGCAACGCGGACGCGGAGTCGATCACCATCAGCAACGCGGACGACCCCGCGGTCCAGGACATGGTCCGGTCGGTGCCTGGCGGACACTTCCGCTTCTCGGTGCGCGAGCGTGCCGAGGGTTGGTACGACCGCGAAGGCCGCCGGCTGATGCTCGGGGCGACGCCGCTCCTCCCGCGCGACGAGCTGCCCCTCCTGGGCGATCACAACGTGGCCAACGCGCTCACCGCCGCGCTCGCGGCGGCCGCCATCGGCTGCCCGAGCGAAGGCATCGCGGCCGGGCTCAGGACCTTCAAGGCCATCCCGCACCGGGTGGAGCCGGTGCGGGAGGTGGACGGCGTGCTCTGGATCAACGACTCCAAGTCGACCAACGTCACCTCCACCGAGGTGGCGGTGGCCGCCCTCGACCGTCCCTTCGTGTTGCTCCTCGGCGGGCGGCACAAGGGTGAGCCCTACACCAGGCTGGTGGGGTCGCTGAACGGCCGGTGCCGGGCCGTGGTCGCCTACGGGGAGTCGGGCCCGATCGTGATGCAGGACCTGGGGAAGGCGCTGCAGGTCGTGCCCGCCGGCTCCTTCGACGAAGTGATCGCCACCGCCCGCCGGCTCACACACCCCGGCGACGCGGTGCTGCTGTCGCCGGCCTGCTCCAGCTACGACATGTTCAAGAACTACGAGGAGCGGGGCGAGCGCTTCCGGAAGGCGGTGGAGGCGCTGTGACCGGCCGGCCGGTGCGTCATCCGGGCGAGATGCGGTGGGAAACGCGCCTGCTCGGCACGGTGACCGCACTACTGCTGGGATTCGGGATCGCCGCGACGTACAGTGCGGCCAGCCTGGTCACTCTGCGTGGTCAGAGCGTCGGGATCGAGTTCGCCATCCGCCAGCTGAGCGGGGCGCTCATCGGTGGCGTACTCCTGCTGCTCGCCTCTCGCCAGGACTACTACCGGTGGCGCCACCTGGCATGGCCGCTGCTGCTGGTCACCGTGGTACTGCTCCTCATCCCGGTGCTGCCCTTCACCCGCGAGATCGCGCCGACGGTGAACGGCGCCCGGCGCTGGATCCAGCTCGGCTCGATCGGCTTCCAGCCGTCCGAGCTGGCGCGGGTCGCAGTGGTGGTCTGGTGCGCCATGCTGGCGGCCAAGAAGGGCGACCGGGTGCGCGAATTCAAGAAAGGGATGCTCCCTTTCATCGTGGTGCTCGGGCTGCTGTCCTTTCTCATCCTGCTGCAGCCCAATCTCTCGATGGCCACACTGGTGGCGCTGCTGGGCGGCCTCGTGCTCTTTACCGCGGGCGCGAAGATCGGACATTTCATCCTGCTGGGCGGCGCGTCGGTGCTCCTGGTCTTCCATCAGATCCGCGACGCGCAGTATCGCCTCGCCCGGCTGGTGACGTTTCTCAATCCGGGCGACGGGACCACTGAGGGCGGTTTCCAGATCCATCAGTCGCTGATCGGGATCGGGTCGGGTGGCCTGTTCGGCACTGGCTTCGGGCAAGGCCAGCAGAAGCTCGGGTATCTGCCCTACGCGTATTCGGACTTCCTCTTCAGCACCATCGGCGAAGAGTGGGGCTTCGTCGGCGTGCTGGCCGTGGTCTCGCTCTTCGCGCTCTTCTGCTGGCTCGGCTTCCGCATCGCACGCACCGCCGCGGACCCGTTCGGCCAGTATCTGGCGGTGGGACTCACCTGCGCCATCGGTCTCACGGCGTTCATGCACATGGCCGTGTCCCTTGGGCTGATGCCGACCACCGGACTCACGCTCCCGTTCATGTCGTACGGGCGCTCGAGCCAGATCATCTCGCTCCTCGCCACCGGCATCCTGATCAACATCGGTCGCTCCCGCGGCAGGCCCCGGGCGTCCCGGCGCCGGCTGGAAGCCGAGGAGCCGGAGGCGGGGTGAAGGCCGGCAATGGCCGTCGGACCGTCCTGATCGCGGGAGGCGGCACCGGTGGGCACCTCACGCCGGCGCTGGCGATCGCTGCGGCGCTCGAGACGCACGGTCAGGGGCTCGAGCCCGTGCTGGTGGGCGCGGTCCGCGGCGTGGAGGCCAGGATCCTTCCGACCCGCGACTATCGCTATCACCTGCTGCCCAGCGAGCCGATCTATCGACGGCAGTGGTGGAAGAACATCCGCTGGCCGATGCTCGCGGGTCACCTGCTGCGCGGGGTGGATGAGCTGCTCCAGGCCGAGCGTCCGGCTGCGGTGCTCGGCACCGGGGGATATGCCTCGGCCCCAGTGGTCTGGCGCGCGGCCCGGGGCGGGTTGCCCACGGCGATCCAGGAACAGAACGCCTACCCGGGCCTCGCCACCCGCTGGCTCAGCCGGCGGGTGCGGCACGTGTATCTGGGTCTGCCAGAGTCGCGGCGACTGCTCCGATTTGGGAGCCGGACGCAGGTGTTCGACACCGGCAACCCGATCGTGCCGCCAACGCCCGAGCGACGCCCGCAAGGGCTCAAGCTGTTCGGCCTGGAGCCCAACGCTCGGGTGCTGCTGGTGACCGGTGGCAGTCAGGGTGCACTGGCGATCAATCGGGCGGTGGCCGGATGGCTGGAGGCGGGAGGGCCGAGCAATGCATGCCTCATCTGGGTCACGGGGAACGGCACCTACGAGGAGTTCCGTCGCTTTCACCACCCACCGCGGGTGCAGGTGATCGACTACTTAGATCCAATGGCAGACGGGTACGCGGTGGCGGATCTTGTGATCTCGCGGGCCGGCATGATGACGGTGGCCGAGCTCTGCGCCTGGGGGCTGCCGAGCATCCTGATTCCGCTGCCGACCGCGGCCGCGGACCACCAGACGCACAACGCACGGGTGCTCGCCGAAGCGGGCGCCTCGGTCCTTCTGCCGCAGTCGGAGCTCACCCCCCAGCGCCTGGGTGAGGTGGTCGAGGGTGTGGTGTCGGATGATGGTACACGGGAGGCGATGGCAAAACAGGCTATGGCACGCGGCAAGCCGGAGGCCGCAAAGGAGATAGTGTCAAATTTGTTGACGCTGGTCGGCTGAGCGCCGCTCTTTGAGAACCCGCAGCGGCACCTTACATTAGCTCGATCCATCATGGACCTGTTCAACCCCGCGGATACGCGTCCTATCCACTTCGTGGGCATCGGCGGGGCCGGGATGAGCGCCTTGGCGCTCATCGCCGTTCGCCGGGGAGTTGCCGTCACCGGGTGCGATGCCGATCCCACCGGTGCCGCGGACCTCAGCGCCCTCGGAGTCATGGTCCATGCCGGGCATGATCCGTCGCACCTCGATGGGGCACGCGCGGTCGTCGTGACGGCCGCCGTGCCGGTCGAGCACCCGGAGCTGCGCCGCGCGCGCGAGTTGGACCTGCTGATCGTACCGAGAAAGTTCGCCCTGGCCGCACTCGTGGGTGGTGCCAGGTCGGTCGCTGTCTCAGGCACCCACGGAAAGACCACCACCACGGTCATGACCACCGAAGCCCTGGCCGCGGCCGGCCTGCATCCCACGGGATTGGCGGGCGGGCGGGTCGCGGCCTGGGGCGGAAACGCTCTGATCGACGGCGACGACCTCTTCGTGGTCGAGGCCGACGAGTACGACCAGGCGTTCCTCACGCTCCACCCCACGGTGGCGATCGTCAACAACGTCGAGGCCGACCATCTGGAGTGCTATGGCTCGGTGGAGGCGCTCGAGGATGCCTTCGTCGAATTCGCGGGACGCGCTCGGGTCGCGCTCGTGAGTGCAGACGATCCGGGCGCCCAGCGCGTGGCCGCGCACGTGGCCCGTGCCATGCGGTTCGGCTTCGCCGCCGATGCCGACGTTCGAATCGGCGAGGTGGAGCAGGGCGCTCGCGGCACGGAGGCCACGGTTTCGTGGCGCGGAGGCCGCAAAGCTCGGCTGCGGCTCGCGGTTCCCGGAATCCACAATCTGCGAAATGCCGTGGGCGCTCTGGCCGCTGTAGATGCGCTGGGTGGTTCCTTGGAGCCCGCCATCGAGGCTTTGGCCGCATTCTCCGGCGTGGGTCGCCGGTTCGAGCGGCTCGGCGAGCACGGTGGTGTTGCGGTGGTGGACGACTACGCTCACCATCCGTCGGAGCTCGCGGCCGCCAACGTGGCCGCGCGGCAGGCGTTTCCGGGGCGAAGGCTCGTCGCCGTCTTCCAGCCTCACCTCTACTCGCGCACGATCGCCCATGGCGATGCGATGGGGCAGGCACTCGCCGCGGCCGACCTGGTGTTCGTGACTGAGATCTACGCCGCGCGCGAGCAACCGGTGCCCGGCGTGAGCGGGCGCCAGGTCGCGGAGGCGGCCGTCAAGGCAGGTGCCGATGCCCGCTTCGAGCCGGTGCGCGCCGAGGTGGGCCGCCGAGTGCGGGACGCGCTCGAGCCCGGTGACGTGGTGCTCACCCTCGGCGCGGGCGACATCACGCGGGTGGCGCCCGAGCTGGTGCGGTGGCTGAGCGCCGCCGCCTGAGACGGGCGCTCCGGCTTCTCGGCTCGGCCGCAGTGGCCGCGGTGCTGTGGCTGATCCTTCCGCTCGGTCTGCGACACCTGGAATTCTTCCGGGTGAGGCGGGTGGAGATCGTCGGATTGCAGTATCTTGATGCGGCTCGTGTGCTCGGAGCGGCGAAGATCCCGCCACGCGCCAGCATCTACGACGATCACGCGCCCATCGCGGCGCGACTGCAGTCCCTCCCGGGCGTCCGGCACGCTGCCGTAGGCAGCCGGGCGCCGGGCACGCTGCGTATCGAGCTGACGGAGGTGGAGCCGGTCGCGCTGACCCCCAAGGGCGAGCGGCTCGCGATGGTGAATGCGAGGGCCGAGGTGTTGCCGTTCGATCCGCTCGGCTCCTCGCCGGATTTGCCGGTGCTCATCGGCGGCGGCGCGCTGGTCGCCGGCGCGCTGGCCCGGGTCAAGGAGCTCGATCCCGCGCTGTTCGCGAGAATCGACGCCGCGTGGCGTGTCGGACCCGACGTGGTGTTCGAAGTGGGGGGACGGTGGTACTGGTTCGATTCCGGGCTTACGGCGGAGGATATTCGAGCGGTGACTGCGGTGGAGCAGGCCCTCGCCCGGCAGGGGCGCGCGTTCGGGGAGCTCGACGGGCGGTTCGACGGCCAGGTCGTCGTGCGCCAGGGGCGGGCATGAGCACGCAACCGCAACGGCTGGTTTCCGCCCTCGACCTCGGGTCCAGCAAGGTCGTGGCGCTCATCGCCGAGGTCACCGGCGACCAGCGGGAGGCGGGCTGCCGGATCCTCGGCCTCGGGGTGGAGCGGAGCGCCGGCCTCCGACGGGGCGTGGTTCGCGACATCGAAGAGACCACCCGCGCCATCGATAAGGCGATGAAGAGCGCCCAGCGGATGGCTGGGGTACAGGTGGGCTCGGTCTACTGCGGCATCGCGGGCGAGCACGTGGCGGGTCGCAGCTCCCACGGCATGGTCTCCGTCACCGGCGACGAGATCCGGACCAGCGACGTGGCCCGGGTGAACGACATGGCGAGCAACGTCAGCTTCGGCCGCGATCACGAGCTGCTGCACGCCATCCCGCAGGACTACCTGATCGACCAGCAGGGCGGCATCAACGAGCCGATCGGCATGACCGGCTCGCGGCTCGAGGCCGAGGTCTACCTGGTGACCGTGCTCTCCAGCGTGCTCCAGAACCTGCGCAAGTGCGTGGAGCGGGCCGGATACCACGTCGCCGAGTTCGTGCTGGAGCCGCTCGCCGCCTCGCTCGCAGTGTTGACGCCCGACGAGATCGAGCTGGGCTGCGCCATCGTCGAGCTGGGCGGCGGCTCCACCAACGTCTCGATCTTCCATAACGGCAAGATCCGTCACACCGGCTCCCTGCTGATGGCCGGGGGCCACGTCACCGGCGACATCGTGCACGGCCTGCAGGTGACTCAGGTCGACGCCGAGCGGCTCAAGGAGCGGCACGGCGCGGGCTTCGAGCCGCTGGTGCCGGAGAGCGACGTCATCGACCTGCCCAGCACGCCCGGCCAGGGGGCGCGCAATGCGCAACGGCGCGTGCTGGCGCACATCATGCACATGCGACTGCAGGAAGTGTTGGAGTACGCGCTGGATGAAGTGACGCGTGCAGGCTATCATCAGCGCTTGCCCGCAGGTGTGATCCTCACGGGAGGCGGGGCGCTGACCCCCGGCATCGTGGAGCTGGCGCGCGAGGTCTTCGCGATGCCGGCGCGCATCGGCGTGCCGGGCCAGCGGCTCCGCGGTCTCGCGGACAGCGTGGAATCGCCCCGGATGGCGGTGCCCGCAGGACTCGTGCTCTACGGCGCCCGGCAGGTCACGACGAGCGGCGGATTCGGGACCGGCTCCCGAAAGTCGCCGGCGGTCGAGAAAGTGCTTGCTCCCGTTAAGCGGTGGCTCCAGGACTTCTTCTGAGCAGTGCCCGGGGGAATCAACCATGATCTTTGAGCTGGAAGAGAACGGCCTCCAGACCGCGCGCATGAAGGTCGTTGGCGTCGGCGGGGGCGGCGGCAACGCCGTGAACCGCATGATCGAGGACCAGCTGGGCGGCGTCGAGTTCATCTCGGTGAACACGGACGCCCAGGCGCTCGCGCTGTCCAAGTCCCAGGTGAAGATTCAGATCGGGCGAAAGCTCACCCGAGGTCTCGGCGCCGGAGCCCGACCGGAGATTGGACGCCAGGCCATCGAGGAGAACCGGGACGAGGTGGGGGTAGCGGTCCAGGGCGCCGACATGGTGTTCGTCACCTGCGGCATGGGCGGCGGCACCGGCACCGGCGCCGCGCCGATCGTGTCGCAGATGGCGCGGGAGGCGGGGGCGCTCACCGTCGGTATCGTGACCAAACCCTTCCTCTTCGAGGGCCGCCGGCGGATGAAGCAGGCGGAGCAGGGCATCTCCGAGATGCGGAAGAACGTGGACACCATGATCGTGGTGCCCAACGAGCGGCTCCTCGCGGTGGTGGGTAAAGGCATCCCCTTCCAGGACGCGCTCAAGAAGGCCGACGAGGTCCTCCTCCATGCCACCCAGGGTATCGCCAGCCTCATCACCAGCACTGGCATCATCAACGTGGACTTCGCCGACGTCCGCACCGTCATGCAGAACGGCGGCGCCGCGCTGATGGGCACCGGCATCGGCCGCGGAGACAACCGCGCGCTCGAGGCGGCCCAGCAGGCGATCTCCAGCCCGCTGCTGGACAACGTCTCCATCGCCGGCGCCACCGGCGTGCTCATCAACATCATCGGCGGTGACGATCTCACCCTCGGCGAGACCACCCAGATCAACGACATCATCCACGACGCGGTCGGCGACGACGCCGAGATCATCTTCGGCGCCGGGAACGACCCCGCCATGCACGGCGAGGTCCGGGTCACCGTGATCGCCACCGGCTTCGACCGCGCAATGCCGATGGAGCATCACCCCACGGCGGTGCCCGTCGGCCGGCCGTCGGGGCCGGCCGGCATCCTGAACTTCCCGACCACGCGGGGCCGGCCCTCGGCGCCGGTGCCGCAGCCGCCGGCGGCCCAGCCGCCCACGGCCCAGCCGGTCACGCGTCCCCAGCCGCGCGCACCGCAGGCCCCGCCCGCGGCCGGGCCGCCGGCGGAGACGCCCGAGATGGAGATTCCGACCTTCATCCGCAGGCAGATGGACTGATGCGTGGTCGGGTGGCCGCTGGGCTCTTCGTCCTGTCCGCGGCCGCCGTGGCGCTGGTCGGCCTGCGGCGCTCAGGGCCCCGGGCCGAGCTTCCGGTGGCCCAGCCGATTGTCGTCGTGGCCGACAGGTCCACCGAAGTGCTCGACACCCTTCGGAGAGGGGAAACCCTGTCCGAGCTGCTGGCACGCCAGGGTGTAGTCGACCTCGACATCGCCAGCCTCGACCTGACCGCCCTCGATCCCCGGCGGCTCCGGGCCGGCCTCGTCTTCAGCTTCCGCCGCCCCGCCGCAGAATCGCTGCCCGACCGGATCAGCGTCCGCGCCTCCCCCGAGCAGCGGGTGGTCTTCCGGCGCGCCATGAACGGCTGGGAGTCCGCGGTGGATTCGATCCGATGGCGGTCCGAGCCTTTTCGGATCGAAGGAGACATCGAGAACTCCCTGTACGAGGCCATCGACGCCCAGGTCGGCGACGATGAGCTCGACGCCCCCCAGCGACAACGGCTCGCCTGGGACCTGGCGGACATCTACGCCTGGCAGGTGGACTTCACCCGCGACATCCAGAGCGGCGACAAGTTCCGAGTGGTGCTCGACCGCCTGATCTCCGAGGATGGCGAGGTGCGGTTCGGGCGGGTGCTCGCCAGCGACCTCACCATGTCGGGCAAGAACCTCACGGCCTTCCGCTTCGAGCGCGGCGGCCGCTCCACGTTCTACGACGACGACGGCAAGTCGCTGCGCCGGGCGTTCCTCCGCGCGCCGGTCCAGTTCCGGCGGATCTCGTCCACCTTCGCCCGGGCCCGCCGCCATCCGGTCCTCGGCATCACCCGCCGGCACCAGGGCACCGACTACGCGGCGTCGCCCGGTACGCCGGTGATGGCGGCAGGTGATGGGGTCGTGCTGCGCGCCGGCCGCGCCGGCGGATACGGCAACCTGATCGAGCTGCGGCACCGCAACGGCATCACCACCCGGTACGGCCACCTGCGTGGATTCGCCCGCGGGATCCGCGGGGGCGTGCGCGTGTCTCAGGGCCAGACCATCGGCTACGTCGGGTCGACCGGCCTCGCGAGCGGGCCGCATCTCCACTACGAGTTCCGGGTGAACGGCGTGGCCAGGGACAGCCGGAGGGTCGAGCTCGGCAACGGCGCCCCGGTGCCCGACGCCGAGCGCGATGCGTTCCAGCGCGAGCGCGACCGCCTCAAGACTCTGCTCGACGGTCCGCCCTCCGGCGCCATCGCCAGCTCCGCGACCGACACCGGCGAGCACTGGCTCCCGTAGTGCGGCGGTAGTGGAGCTCTATCCAGCCATCGACATCCGAAGTGGCCGCGTCGTTCGCCTGAGCCAGGGCGAGGTGACGCGGCAAACCGTTTACAAGGAGGATCCCGCCGCGGTTGCGGAGGCCTTCGTCGCTGCGGGCGCGCGCTGGATCCACGTGGTGGACCTCGACCGCGCGTTCGAGGAGGGCGACAACGAGGCCGCGGTGCGCCGCGTGATCCAGCGGGTGTCGGGGCGTGCCGCGATCCAGGCGGGTGGAGGGTTTCGTACGCTCGCGTTGGTGCGGCGGGGACTGGACCTCGGCCTCTCCCGCGTCGTCGTGGGAACTGCGGCGGCGACCGAGCCGGACTTCCTGCGGGCGCTCGCCGCCGACGTACCGGTCGAGCGTCTCGCCGTCGGGATAGACGCTCGGGATGGAAAGGTGGCCGTTCGGGGTTGGATCGAGACCGCGTCACTCACCGCGGTCGAGCTCGCCCGCCGCGCGGTAGCCGCCGGGATCCACACCCTGATCTACACCGACGTCGCCCGTGACGGGATGCTCCAGGGGCCGGATGTGAGCGGAGCCCTCCGGCTCAAAGACGAGGGTGCCGCCGTGATCGTGAGTGGGGGAGTCTCTTCTCTCGCGGATCTGCAGCGGGCCGCGGAGGCCGGCCTCTCTGGCGCGATCGTCGGCCGTGCGATCTACGAGGGCCGCTTCGATCTCCCCCAGGCGCTCCGGGCCGTCGCACCTTCGCCCATCCGGTGATGCTCGCCGCCACCCTGGTGGTGCTCGCGGCCACCGGTCTCGCCGCATACACCTATCTCCGACTCGAGCGACTCGGCCGCCGCGCTCTCGTGCCGCTCGCCGCCCGCGCTGTGGCATGGTCCACGCTCGGTCTCCTGCTCCTCAACGTCAGCTGCCCGTCTTCTGCGAGACCCTTGCGACCGCTGGTGCTCCTGGACGGCTCGCTCAGCATGGGCGCGCCCGGGGGCAGGTGGCGCGAGGCGAGGGACTCCGCTGGCAGGATCGGCGAGATCCGACTCTTCGGTGACGATGTCCCGGTCGCCGACACGGTCCCGAGCCTCGGGCGCTCGCTGCTTGGCCCGGCGCTGACCGCCGCCGCGGCCTCGGAGCGTGCGGTGGTCGTCATCACGGACGGGGAGATCGAGGACGCGGGCGATCTGCCCCCGGAGCTGCTCCGTCGCGCCTCGGTCCGGCTGTTCTCGCGGGTGGCTCGAAGCGACATCGCGCTAGCATCTCTGTCAGGCCCGGCGCGGGTGACGGCGGGAGACTCCATCGTGCTGGAGCTCGATATCCACGCGCTCGCCGGGGCGGGAGCGGACAGCCTCCAGGTCGAAGTCCTGGCGGGCAACGACACCGTCGCGGCACGGCGGGTGCGCCTGCCGACCGGTGGGGCCGCCCGGGTTCGGCTCTCCGTGCCCTCCGCCCCAATCGGTCCCGGCACGCATGCGCTGCGGGTGGCGCTCGCCAACACGGACGACAGCGAGCCGAGGACCGACACGCGGATCCACATCGTCACCGTGGCGCGCACGCCCGGCGTTGTTCTCCTGGCGGCGCCGGGAGATTGGGACAGTCGCTTCCTCTATAGGACGCTACGTGACGTGGCTCAGTTGCCGGTTCGGGGGTTCGTCCGCCTCGAGGGCGAGCGGTGGCGCTCGATGGAAGATCTCTCGCCCCTGAGTCTCGAGCGGGTGCGGCAGGCATCCCGGGGCGCCGACCTGCTGATTCTCAAGGGTGATCCCGGCAGCGTGGCGCAGGGGTCGGCCGCGCGAGGGATCTGGTCTTGGCCGTCGGGTGAGCGCGGCGCCGCCCCGATCCCGGGCGACTGGTACCTCTCCGCCCCGGACGTCTCTCCGGTGGCGGGCGCTTTCCTCGGCATGCCGGTGGACTCTTTCCCTCCGGCCACGCAGCTCGTGCCCCTGCAACCCGGGCCCGCGGACTGGGTGGGGCTCACGGCCCAGCTCGGCCGGCGCGGCGCGGCGCGCCCGGCGGTGATCGGCAGGCAGGCGGGTCGAGCTCGAGTGGTGACGGTCGGGGCCGACGGCCTCTGGCGCTGGGCCTTCCGCGGCGGCTCCAGCGAGCAGAGCTATCGCACCTGGGTGGCCACTACGGCCAGCTGGCTACTCACCGGCGTTGACACGGTGCGCGGTGTCGCCGCCCCGGTCCGATCCGTGGTGCAGAAC
>DATLHD010000184.1:0-2760 GCA_035540075.1 Gemmatimonadales bacterium | reverse complement strand
GGTGAGTTGATCCGCCTCCGCAATGACCTCCCGGCGACGGCTCTCGATCTTCGTGAGCAGCTTTCGTTCCTTCTCACGCAGGCGACGGCACCCCCTTCAACGCGATCACCAGCGCCACCAGCACCACGAGCCAGATCCCCGCATACAGGAAGATGAACGGCTGCCGACGGCGCAGCATGTCCGGGAAATGCACCGGCATCCCGGCGAACTTCCCCCTCGGCACGCTGGGGAAGAAGAAGGTCTTGTAGGTCTCGGTCGTGGCGACGCAGAAGCCGAGGGCGGCGAGGGTCACCAGGACCAGGTCGTCGCTCAGATAGGAGAGGCCGAGCGCGAACAGCGAGGCGATGATCGGGCTCCGGAAGAACTTGAAGATGTGGAATCCCTCCTTGGGCGCGTCCTTCCAGGCGCCGCCGAACGCGCTGATCCAGCCGCCGAGGCCACCCACGAGGACGACGAGCCACAGCGGCATTGGATCCGGCACCGTGCGGTCGATCCAGCCAACCATCACGATCAGGGCAAGTACCCCGAGGACATAGCCCGTGCCGGCGAGGAGCCGGGCGCCGCGGCTCTGGACCGGCTTGCCGAACACCGCCAGCTGCATCGGGATGAAGTACTTCGACTGGTCCTCGTCGCGGATGAAGGTCTTGTAGATCTCCGCCAGCGCGCGCTCCACCGCGTAGGTCGCGCCGAAGAGGACGACGAGGTCCGCCGCCTGCCGAGGGTCGAGTTTCCAGCCCACCGCGAGGATCACCCCCATCACCGTGGAGAGCACGATGCTCCGGGAATACTTCCAGCGGGAGAAGCCCTCGTGGGGCGC
The DNA here is from genome assembly GCA_035540075.1 of Gemmatimonadales bacterium. GTDB lineage: Bacteria > Gemmatimonadota > Gemmatimonadetes > Gemmatimonadales > GWC2-71-9 > CAVVWJ01. The sequence goes on along the minus strand of DATLHD010000184.1, from coordinate 1,943 downwards.
GTCCTTGTACATGCCCCAGGTGGCGGTGTGGACGCCGGCCATCACGCCGACGGCCGCGGCGAGCAGCAGTCTCATCGAGTCCCCTCGCGAGTTTCGTCGGCGGTGCGGTATGCGGTCTCCACCAGCTCGAGCCCGCGCTGCGCCCGCCGCGCCGTCATGACCGGCTCCCGGCCGGTGCGGATCACATCCAGGAAGTCGGTCCACATCGCCCGGTTGCCGTTGATGTCGCGGAGCCCGGGTAAGGTCAGCCGAGTGCGCTCACCGCTCGTCGCGAGGAAGATCCCGTTCGACTCGAACGCGATGGATCCCTTCGTCCCGTAGACCCGGGAAATGCGGAGCCCTCGAAGCGGCGAGGCGACGTCCCACGAGTGCGCCAGCATCCCGACACCGCCGCCGCGATACTCCACCACCAGCAGCATGCTGCGCTCGAGCCCGGTGCCGAGATCGGGGCGGAAGCCGCGCGCGGCTTCCACCTCGAGACCGACGTTGGCCAGCAGGTCGATCCAGTGCACCCCGCCCTCGAAGAGCGCGCCGCCACCCGCCATCGCCGGGTCGTCGCGCCAGCCAGCCCGGCGCTGGCTCTTCACCGCGATCAGGTTGAAGAACCGCACCTCACCCAGCGCGCCGGAGGCGATCGTCTCCCGCAGCACCCGCGCGACCGGCTTGTAACAGTAGTTCTCCGCCACCATGAGCCGGCGGCCGGCGCGTGCCTCGGCCTCGCGCACCGGCTCGAAGTCCGACGCGCGGAGGAAGGCCGGCTTCTCCAGCACCACGTGCTTGCCGGCGTTCAGGGCGGCGAGCGTGAGCTGAAGGTGCGAGTCGGGCGGCGTGCACACCACGACCGCCTCGACCCGCGAGTCCGCCATCGCCGCGGCGTAGGAGCCGAACGAGCCCGCCCCGCCGAGCTTGCGGCTGTACTCCTCCGCCAGCTTCGGGTCGCGGCTCGCGTAGAATCGCCGGACCTCCCCGCCCCATCGAGCGAGCACCTTGGAGTGCGTGCGGGTCGCGACGCCGCAGCCGAGGAACGCGAGGCTAACCGGCTGCGGCATGCGCGCCGGCGTCGGCGGTGAGAGGGGCCCGCTCCGCCAGCCGCTCCGCGGCCCGAAGCGCGATCGCCGAGATGGTGAGGCTCGGGTTCACCGCGGCGGAGGTCGGCATCACGCCGGCATCCACCACCGTGAGGTTCTCCACCCCCCGAAAGCGGCAGTCGGCGTCGAGCGCGCTGGTGTAGGGGTCGGTGCCCATCCGCACCGTTCCGACGCCGTGGCTGAAGGTCGCGACCTCGTGGCGGTAGCATGCGAGCGCTCCCGCGCGCCGCAGGATCCGCTTGGCGGCATCGCCAAGCACCTTGCCGGCAGCCCGGTCGCGCGAGGTGTGCCGGTGGCTGATGAGCAGCCGAGGCACGCCGTAGCGGTCGGTGGCGGACTCGTCGAGCAGGACCCGGTTGTCGTACACCGGCTGGTCCTCCGCCATCACCAGGAGCCCGGTGAGGTGCTTGATCCACGGCGCCACCAGCGCCCCCAGCAGCCGCGGCAGCTCGGCGCGCACCAAGCCGACCGGCGGCGTCGGGAGCTGCTGCATCCCGCCCAGCTTCCCGGTGGGCGCCGCGACCGACGAGTGGCCGAAGTAGAAGTCGTGGATCCCGATCTGCTTGTGGAAGCCGCCCCCGGGATTCGGGGGCGTCGGGAAGATGCCGAAGAGGATCTCGTTGTAGTGCCGCTGGAGATAGCGGCCGATCACCTGCCCGCCGGGATTGAGCCGTCCCAGCTCGGACGCCAGCAGCAGCTGCGGCGTCGCGAGCGCTCCCGCCGCAAGGATCACCTCGCGGCCGCGGAACACCGTGCGCTCCCCGGATTCGCGCGCCGCCACTTCGACCCCCGTGACGCGGCGCCCGTCGGTGAGGAGCCGAGTGACCACGGCGTCGGTCTCCAGCCGGAGACCCT
>DATLHD010000183.1:0-9016 GCA_035540075.1 Gemmatimonadales bacterium | reverse complement strand
GGGGATCGCCCTGTACCGCGACCAGCTGTATGTGGAAGCAGGCCCGACGATCCTGCGCTACCGGCTGAGCCCGAGCGGCCTCGGGCCCGCAGGTGCGCCGGATACGATCGTCACCGGTCTCGCGACCGAAACCGGCCATAGGGCGCACCCCTTCGTCATCGACTCGGACGGGAACCTCTATGTCACCAGCGGCTCCGCGACGAACAGTTGCCAGGTGGAAGATCGGGGGAAGGAGTCCCCGGGAGAGCGCCCCTGCAAGGAGCTCGCGACGCGGGCCGGGATCTGGCGATTCAGCGCGAACCAGACGCGCCAGCGCTTCGGCCCTGACACCCGCCAGGCCACGGGGATCCGGAACGCCGTGGGTCTGGCCATCAACCCGGCCGACGGCGCACTCTACGCCACCCAGCACGGCCGCGACCAGCTGGCGGACAACTGGCCCAAGCTTTTCAACGCGAAGCAGAGCGCGGAGCTCCCTGCGGAGGAGCTGCTCCTGATCGTGCGGGGCGGCGACTACGGGTGGCCCTACTGCTACTACGACGGGGAGCAGGAAAAGCTGGTGCTGGCCCCCGAGTACGGCGGCGATGGCAAGCAGGTCGGCGAGTGCGCCGAGAAGCTCGGCCCGGCGGCGGCGTACCCCGGCCACTGGGCGCCTGACGCGCTGGTGTTCTACAACGGGACGCAGTTCCCGGAGAAGTACCAGGGCGGCGCATTCATCGCCTTCCACGGCTCGTGGAACCGGGCACCGGAGCCGCAAGGGGGGTACAACGTCGTGTTCCAGCCATTCTCGGGGGGCAAGCCCTCGGGCGACTACGAGATCTTCGCGAATGGGTTCGCCGGACCCCAGGAGCAGCCCGCGGCGGCCCGCCACCGTCCGGCGGGGCTGGCGGTCGGCCCCGACGGGGCCCTCTACATCAGTGATGACACCGGCGGGCGGATCTGGAGGCTGGTGCACGGCGGGAGCTGAGTCGGACGCCGGCGGGCTGGGGCGGAACTGGCCCCCGTGGTCCTTCGGGACTGCGGGGGCCAGCTATTTCATCCCGAGAGAGCGAAGCGACCGATGGACCTGCTCCGGTGCTATCCGTTTTCTGCCCCTTCTGCTATTTCCGACGGGCAGCTGGCCATAAAATCCGGCAGAGCGTGCCAATCCGTACCAGGATTGCTGCAGTTTCTGCTCATTTTGGATGACATGGAGGTTGCGCAACCGGGGACCAGGCAGTACAATCGCGTAGGGACGCAACCGGGCGCCCCGCCAACCTCAGCCTCAGGATTCCACAGGTGATGATCAGACCTCCCCTCCTCGCGCTCCAGGAGGCCGTCCCGGCCATTGTGCCGGCCGATACCGCCTGGATGCTTATGGCCACCGCGCTGGTGCTGCTGATGACGCCGGCGCTCGCGTTCTTCTACGGCGGGCTGGTCCGGTCCAAGAATTCGCTGAATACGATGATGATGAGCTTCGTCGCCCTCGGGGCGGTGGGGATCACCTGGGCCGTCGCGGCGTACAGCCTGGCTTTCTCCGAGGGCGGACCGCTGCTCGGCGGCACGACGAACTTCTTCCTCAACGGGGTCGGCCTCGGCGCCCAGGGCACCATTCCCCAGGTGCTGTTCCTGATCTACCAAGGCACCTTCGCCATCATCACGGCCGCCCTCATCTCGGGTGCCGTCGTGGAGCGGATGCGGTTCGGGCCCTACGTCGCGTTCATCTCGCTGTGGACCCTGCTGGTGTACGCGCCGATCGCGCACTGGGTCTGGGGCGGCGGCTGGCTCATGAGCCGCGGCGTGCTCGACTTCGCCGGCGGCACCGTCGTCCACATCAACGCCGGCATCTCCGCCGTCGTGGCGGCCACGGTCCTGGGCGTGCGGAAGGACTACGGGCGCCAGGCCATCCTGCCCCACAACGTGCCGTTCGTGCTGCTGGGCGCCGGGCTGCTGTGGTTCGGATGGTTCGGGTTCAACGGCGGCAGCGCCCTCGCGGCCAACGAGCTGGCCGCGCTGGCGTTCGCCAACACCGCGCTGGCGCCGATGGCGACGCTGGTCGTGTGGGTGCTGCTGGACTACGCCCGCAGCGGCCACGCGACGGCCGTGGGCGCCGCGACCGCGATCGTGGTGGGGCTGGTCGCGATCACGCCGGCGGCGGGCTTCGTGAGTCCCGGTGCCGCGCTGCTCCTCGGTGGCATCGCCGCCTTCCCCAGCTACTTCGTGATCGTGGCGCGCTCGCGCACGCGGCTGGACGACTCGCTCGACGTGTTCGCCGGCCACGGCGTCGGCGGGATCACGGGGGCACTCCTCACCGGCGTGTTCGCCTCCAAGGTGTGGAACGCTGCCGGGAACGACGGGCTGCTGGCGGGCAATCCGTCCCAGCTCGCGACCCAGGCGCTCGGCGTAGCCGCCGCGATCGTCTACTCGGGGGTCGCCACGTTCGCTCTGCTCAAGGTGCTCGGCTTCGTCACCGCCCTCCGGGCGGTGCCGAAAACGGAAGGCATGGGCATGGACGTGACCCAGCACGGCGAGGAAGCGTACACCAGCGGCGAAGGCTCGATCCTCGTCATCTCGGAGCCGACTCCCGGCATCGCGCCGGCGCCCGTCCTGAACCCGCAGACCGCGGCGCGCTGACGCCGGGAGGACTCACCATGAAGCTCATCGTGGCCATCATCAGGCCGGATCGTCTGAACGAGGTGCTCGAGGCGCTCTACCGCGCCGAGGTCACCGGGCTCACCGTTTCCCGCGTCCTCGGGCACGGGGGGGAGACCGACCGGGTGGAGACCTACCGGGGCACCACCGTCAAAATGGAGCTGCAGGAGAAGGTGCGGCTCGAGATCGGGGTGTCCGACTCGTTCGTGGACGTAACCGTCCGAGCCATCGTCGGCGCCGCGCACACCGGCGATGTCGGCGACGGGAAGGTCTTCGTGCTCGACGTGGAGCAGGTGCACCGGATCAGAACCGGCGAGCGGGACGAGCGGGCGGTTACGCCGACGGCGATCGCGGTCTAGCCGGCGGACAGGCGGACCCCCGCCGCTACGTCCCTGTCCGCCCGGGCGGTGGGGTCTGGGCGGTGGGGGATCGTCTGTCCGCCAGTCCGCCCCCGATCAAGCACCGTCTCCAGGATCGGCAGCATGGCACCGACGCGCTTCGCGCGGATCACGAGGTCCCAGAGCGGCTCCATCTTCTTCCATCCTCCGGCGTACGCCACGTGCCGCAGCCGGCCGAGCCACGAAGGCTTGGCGACCGCGCCACGCAGGATGGCTCTCCAGCGATAGAACGACTCATAGGCGCGCCAGTAGCCCTGCTCCAGCTCCTGCGGCGAGAGCCGGGCGGGCCGGAAAACCGTATGCCGGGTGTCGTACAGGTCCCAATTCCGGTGGAGCAAGCGGTCCTCGCGGAGCATACGGTCGTAGAGCGCGGTCCCGGGATAGGGCGTGAGGATGTGAAACGTCGCGGTCTCGATCCCCTGCTCCACCGCCCATTCCACCGTTCGGTCGAACACGGACGTGTCGTCCCCATCCATGCCGAAGACGAAGCTGCCGTTCACCATGACGCCGTGCTCCTGGAGACGCCGGATCGCCGCGCCGTAGTCACGGTGAAGGTTCTGCAGCTTCCCCTGCTCCCGCAGGTTCGCGGCGCTGAGGGTCTCGAAGCCCACGAAGAGGCTACGGAGGCCCGCCTCGACGGCGCGCTCGAGCAGACCAGGCCGCAGCACGGAGGCGACCGTGCCGGCCGCCTGCCAGACGCGGTTCAAGCCCCGCATGCCGTCGAACAGCGCTCCCGCGAAGCGCGCGTTGCCGAAGAGGTGGTCGTCTAGGAAGTAGAGGTGACGGCCCGGCAGGCGCGCGATCTCCGCGAGGGCGTCGTCCACCGCCTGGGTGTAGAACCCTCTCCCTCCCTCGAAGAACGCCTCCTTGTAGCAGAAGTCGCACGCGTGGGGACATCCGCGGGAAACCACGATGGAGTTGGGCACCAGGTAGAGGTGCCGCTTGATGAGGTCGCGGCGTATCGGCGGCAGGCCAGCGAGGGTCCTGATCGTCGAACGGTACCGTGGGGCGGCGCGTCCGGCGCGGAAGTCGGCAAGGAAGGCGGGCCAGGTGTCCTCGCCGGGGCCCAGGAACACGGTGTCCGCGTGGGCGGCTGCCTCGTCGGGCAAGGAAGTCACGTGCAGCCCACCCAGGGCGACGTGAGCGCCGCGGCGGCGGTAGTGGTCGGCGAGCTGGTACGAGCGGGACGCGGAGGTGATGTAGACCTGGATCACGACGAGGTCCGGGTCGTCGTCGAGAACGAGGGTCTCGACGTGCTCATCCTGCAGCACTACCTCGTCGTCCTCTTCGAGATACCCGGCCAGAGTGGCGAGGCCGAGCGGTGGAAACAGGGAATACTTGATCGGCCGGAAGAGCGGACTCTTCGCCTCGGTGAGCGCGGGGAGAATGAGTTTGACTCGCACGGTGGTGCTCCGAGGGGCGCCGGCAGTGGAATGAAGAAGAACCCGCCCGAAACTGATCTCGCCCGCACTATGCTGTCAAGTTCTTTCTAATGTAAAGTTGCTTGCTCCCGGTCAGGGGACTCTTGACTGCGGTCACGTAAGTGCGTACGATATATCGCGCACTATGTCGTGCGTCATAGCGAGGAGAAGCATGTCTATGTGCAAGGATGACTGGGGTTTCGGGCCAGGCTTCGCCTTCAAAGGCTTCCCGTTCGGCCCAGGACGCCATGGATCATGGGGCGGACACCGAGGCGGCCGACGCCAGCAGATGTTCGAGTCGGGGGAGATGAAGTTCGTGATTCTCCGGCTCCTCAAGGAGAAGCCCCGCTACGGGTACGAGGTCATCAAGGCCTTGGAAGAGAAGCTGGCCGGCTACTACACCCCCTCCGCCGGCACCGTCTACCCCACGCTCCAGTTGTTGGAAGACGAGGGCTACGTGCGGGTGGTGGAAACCAACGGCAAGAAGGTCTACCACATCACCCCCGAGGGTGAGCGTTATCTCGAGGAGCACCGCGACCTGCTCGATGAGATCATCGATCGGGTGCGGGAGACGGTGCGGGACTTCGCCGGTGGCGGGATCGGTGAGGTGCAGGCGGCCTTTGCCCGGCTGGCGGGGACCACCTTCAAGCGCGCCTGGCGCCGAGGCCCCGACGACCCGGCGCTCAAGCGGGTCGCCGAGATCCTACGGAAGGCGGCCGACGACATCGAGCAGGCCTGGCAGACCGGCCAGGTGTGAACCGGAGGACGCGACTATGTTCGGCTTTGCATGGATGTTCTGGCTGATACCATTTCTGTTCTTCTGCATGATGGCTAGGCACTGGGGCCGGCGGCGCTGGGTTCATGCCCTGCCCGGCGCCTCACCCCGCAGGGAGCAGGAGCTCGACGAGCAGCGCGAATATGTGGACAGCCTGGAGCGGCGCGTGGCGGAGTTGGAAGAGCGGCTGGACTTCACCGAGCGACTGCTGGCACAGCGGAACCAGGGGGCATAGAGACCGTAAGATGGCTTCACCATGATCCGTAACCTGCTCGCCGCCGCGCTCCTCGCCGCTTCCCTCCCCGCGCCCGCGCTCGCCCAGGCCGAAGCGTGGTGGGGACACGTGACCGCCCTCGCCGACGATTCCATGCGCGGCCGGGAGACCGGCAGCCTGGAGCACCGGAAAGCCGCCGAGTATGTGGCCTCCGTGTTCCAACGGGCGGGGCTCGAGCCGGCGGGAACGGATGGGTGGTTCCAGCCGGTCCGGTTCCGGGTCCGGCGGATCAACGAGCCGCGCTCCAGTCTCGAGCTGGTCCGTGGAGGAAAGGCAGAGCGCCTCGCCTTCGGCACCGACGCGACGATCAACCTGCGGGGCTCGTCGGCCGGCAAGGTGGACGCCCCGCTCGTGTTCATCGGGTACGGGCTGGTCTCACCGGAGCATGGGCTCGACGACCTGAAGGGCCTCGACCTCAAGGGCAAGGTCGCCGTGGTCCTGGCCGGCGCCGCGCCCGGCGGGATCCCCGGCCCCGCGCTCGCCGCCGCGCGTGCCGCAGCAGCCGATGCGCTCGGCGCGGCGGGCGCGATCGGGATCGTCACCGTCGCGTCGCCCCATGTGGATATCCCTTGGGAGCGCTATGCACTCTCGCGGCTGCATCCGCAGATGCGGTTCGCGGCGGACACGACGCCAGCGAGCGCGCACACGGCAATCACCGTCGTTCTCAATCACGCTAGGGCGGAGCGCGTCTTCGCCGGCGCTCCGCAGGGCTATGCCGCGCTGCAGGCCTTGGCCGACAGCGGCGCCGCCCTCCCCCGGTTCGATCTCCCGGTCCGACTCCGGGCGACGGTCGCGGTGGACGAGAGCGACGCCGTCTCGGACAACGTGGTGGGCCTGATGCCCGGCGGCGATCCGGCGATGGCGAGGGAGTACGTCGCTCTCACCGCCCACCTCGACCACCTGGGCGTGGGCCAGCCACAGGGCGGAGACAGCATCTACAACGGGGCGATGGACAACGCCTCGGGCATCGCGACCCTGCTCGAGGCCGCCACCTCGCTGGGGCGGCGCCAGGCCCATCCGCGGCGGTCGCTCCTGTTCGTCGCTGTCACGGCGGAGGAAAAGGGTCTCCTCGGCTCCGACTGGTTCGCGGAGCATCCCCCGATACTGCAGGGCTCCAGCATCGTCGCCGATCTCAATACCGACATGTTCCTGCCACTCAATCCGCTGCGGCAACTGCTGGTGAACGGACTGGAGGAATCCGACCTGGCCGACGATGTGCGCCGCGCCGCCGCCAAAGCGGGCGTCGAGGTGATCACCGACCCGGAGCCGGAGCGGAACGCCTTCGTCCGCAGCGACCAGTTCAGCTTCATCCGCCGCGGCATCCCCGCGCTCTCACTCAAGGGTGGGTTCGCGCTGGGCACGCCCGAGCACGAGCGCATCCTGCGCTGGCGCAAGGAGCGCTACCATGGAGTCGAGGACGAGGTCACCCAACCGGTTGACCGTCAGGCCGCGGCGGACTTCAATCGCCTCTACCCCGAGGTGATCCTCGAGGTGGCCAACCGCGCCACCCGCCCCGCCTGGTATCCCACCAGCGCCTTCCGTCCGGAGAGCAACGCCACGCACTGATCCACTGCAGGAGGATCCGATGGGCCCCGTGCTCGGCACGGTCTCGGCGCTGGCCGGTGTCGTTGCGATTTCCTACGTGGTCGAAGCGCTCCGGCGCTCACCCAGAGCGCCCGATGCGCTCCCGTGGGCACCGGGCGTCCCGATCCGCCACGTGTCGGTGCACGGCATCCGGATGCGCTACCTCGAGGTCGGACAAGGCCCTCCGGTGGTGCTGCTGCACACGTTGCGGACCCAGCTTGACCTCTTTCAGCGAGTGATCCCCGCGCTCGCGGCGCGCTACCATGTGTACGCGGTCGACCTGCCGGGTCACGGCTACTCCGACATTCCGGTCGCCGAGTACACGGCCTCGTTCTTCCTCGACGCGGTCGGGGACGCCCTCGAGCAGCTCGACCTCGTGGACGCCGTGCTGGTCGGTGAGTCCATAGGAGGCACGATCGCGCTCGGCCTGGCGGCTCGGCGAAACCCCCGGGTTCAGGCAGTGGTCGCCATCAACCCGTATGATTACGATCGTGGGCGCGGTCTCGAGCGCGTCTCCCCGATCTCCTGGCTGATCCTCGCCGCCAACGACGTGCCGGTGGTCGGCGGAACGTTCGCGCGTTTGCGCCAATACCCGATCGTGAAGCACATCCTGGATGGCGGGCTCCATCGCGAGCGAGAGCTGCCTGCGGCGCTCGCGCGGGAGATGTACATGGTGGGAAACCGGCCGGGGCACCCGCGCGCCTTCGCCTCCCTGGTTCACCACTGGCCCAGCTGGGAGGAGGAGCGCGAGCGGTACGGCGACATCCGCGTCCCGGTGCTGCTACTCTACGGTGACCACGACTGGTCGCGACCCGAGGAGCGCGCCGAGACCGCGCGCCGGATTCCCGGCGCGGCGAGCCACACGGTGGAGTCGGCCGGCCACTTTCTCTCGTTCGACGCGCCCGAGGACGTGATCCCGCGGGTGGTGGAGTTCGTGGATCGGCTCCCGGCGCGGCTTCCCAGCTGAGGAGGGCGCATTCCGGACGCCGTGGTGGTCGGGTCAGGTCCCAACGGGCTGGCGGCCGCGATTACGCTGGCCCAGGCCGGGGTGAAAACGGTGCTCCGCGAGGCCCAGCCCACCGTGGGCGGGGGCCTTCGTTGCGACGAGCTCACGCTTCCGGGCTTCGTGCACGACGCCTGTTCCGCCGTGTACGCCGTCGCCCTCACCTCGCCCTTCTTCACCTCGCTCCCGCTCGACCGGTTCGGGTTGGAGTGGATTCAGCCGCCGGTCCCCCTCGCACATCCGCTCGATGACGGCTCGGCAGTCCTGCTGGAGCGCTCGCTCGACGCGACCGCGCTGAACCTCGGACCGGGTGGCCGAGCATGGGTGCGACTGCACGAGCCCTTCGTTCGCGCCTGGTCACGGCTCGCCCGCGACATCCTCGCACCGCCGCTGCGCGTTCCCCACTCGCCCCTGCTCATGGCCCGTTTCGGCCTGCTGGCCCTGCGTCCGGCGACCTCCGTGGCGCGCGGGCTGCCCGGCGTCAAGGCCCAGGCGCTCTTCGCCGGCAACGCGGCGCACTCGTTCCTCGCGCTGGATGATCCCGGCACCGCGGCCTTCGGGCTGATGCTGTCGGGAGCGGGACACGCGGTCGGTTGGCCGATCCCACGCGGAGGCTCCCAGCGCGTGGCCGACGCGCTCGCCGCCTACTTCCGCTCGCTCGGAGGCGAGATCCTCACTTCGGCGCCGGTCAAGAGGCTGGAGGAGTTGCAGGACGCGAGGCTGGTCCTCCTCGATCTCACACCCCGGCAAGTGCTTCGGATCGCCGGGGACAGGCTGCCCTCGAGGTATCGCGCGGCGCTGGAGCGCTACCGCTACGGCAGCGCGGCGTTCAAGCTGGACTGGGCGCTCGACGCCCCAGTCCCCTGGACCGCACCCGAGTGCGCACGCGCTGGGACGCTGCATCTTGGAGGCACGATCGAGGAGGTCGTCGCG